>JANQUX010000286.1 GCA_030730545.1 Maribacter sp.
GATTTGTTTTGTCTTTATTATCTAAATTTTTATTAATACCATCTTTTGCTTTGCCTAGATAAGCATCTCCCGCTCCGCAAAGTCTCATATCTTTACAAAGTAAACAAAGTAAAGTTGCAAATACAACTGCTACGGGTTGATATAATCAATATTTATTCATCAGTACTTTAATTATCAAATAACTATCGGTTTTATTATAAAGAAAAAAACCCTGAAAAGTAGGCTATACTCTCCAAGGTTTAAATCCAATTTTACAAAATTACCACAGTTGTTTTATAACCATTACAAACTTTATATTTACAAACAGCTTGATTCAATTGTATTTACCGTACTATTTGCACTCGATACTTGTAAATTATTAATATCACAATTAGTAAAAGTCCAATCATCGTTAAAATCACTAGCTACATCTACTATGGTAATTACAATTTGTCCAGCAGCATTGGTACTAGTGCTCCATGTTCCTGTTGTAGCATACGAATTGTCTGCAATTGTTATGCTTAGGGTTTGGTCAGTGCTAAAGGTATAAATATAGTCACTGCTAGTTGTATTTACATCCCAAGGGCACTCTACTAAATAAGATTCTATTACATCTTCGGTACAGTCGTTACTAATATCACCAGAACAGTTTATTTCGATAGAGTTTACCGTACTATCTGTACTAGTAACTTGCAAATCGCTAAAATCACAATTGTTAAAAGTCCATTCATCGTTAAAGTCACCAAGTTCTTCAGTTATAGTAACCACAACTTGTCCAGCAGCATTAGTACTAGTACTCCATGTTCCTGTTGTAGCATACGAATTGTTTGCAGTTGTTATGCTTAGGGTTTGGTCAGTGCTAAAGGTATAAATATAGTCACTGCTAGTTGTATTTACATCCCAAGGGCACTCTACTAAATAAGATTCTATTACATCTTCGGTACAGTCGTTACTAATATCACCAGAACAGTTTATTTCGATAGAGTTTACCGTACTATCTGTACTAGTAACTTGCAAATCGCTAAAATCACAATTGTTAAAAGTCCATTCATCGTTAAAGTCACCAAGTTCTTCAGTTATAGTAACCACAACTTGTCCAGCAGCATTAGTACTAGTACTCCATGTTCCTGTTGTAGCATACGAATTGTTTGCAGTTGTTATGCTTAGGGTTTGGTCAGTGCTAAAGGTATAAATATAATCACTGTTGGTTGTATTTACATCCCAAGGACATTCTACTAAATAAGATTCTATTACATCTTCGGTACAGTCTATAATTGTTTCATCGTTTGTACACGAATTAAGGAATAAAAGGCATAGTGCGATTTTTAAAAAAGAAAATTTAAATAATTTCATAATAAGTAAGTTTTAGTGTGTTTTTAAATTAATATTTTTGTTTCAATATAAGTTATACAACCGTGTGAAAAAAAACCCTACCAAAAACCCTAATTATTTTTTTTCTAATTTTGGAGCCCAATAAATAGGTTGTTAGATTATGGCTAAACAGTTAAATAAAATATGTGATTCGGAAGTTTTTGAAAGAATATATAATACTTATGCTAAATCATTAAGGCGCTTTATATACTTTAAAACTAATAATATAGAAGAAACCGAAGATATACTACAAGACACCTTTGTAAAGCTATGGAATAATTGTGATAAGGTTATTCATGATACGGTAAAGAGCTATTTGTTTACTATTGCCAATAATTTATTTTTGAATATAAAAAAGCATGAAGCTGTAGTTAGAAAAAACCAAGTACATATAGCAAAAGAAAGCACCAATGAATCGCCAGAATTTTTAATGATAGAAAAGCAGTATTTAGAAAAAATTGAGGCAGCCATTGCAGAATTACCTCCAAAACAAAGGGAAGCTTTTTTAATGAGTAGAATAGAAAAGAAAAAAAACAAAGAAATTGCCGAAACCCTAAACATATCTGTTAAAGCTGTTGAAAAGAGAATGCACCAAGCCTTGAAAGCATTAACAGAAAAGATTGGTAAAGTATAGAGTAAAAATGTAAATGTTGATTTTTCAGGTAGGGTTTTTATAATTATAGTTGTATTAAATACACAGACGTATGGAAAAAAGTAAAAAGGAATTAAAAAATAATGAGTTTTATCTCACAAAATGGTTCGACGGAAAATTATCTGACGAGGCACTAAAGCAATATGTATCAGAGGATGATATAACGGTCTATAAAAAACTAAAGGCGGGGCTTGCACTTTACGAAAAACTGGAGTCGCCTGTAGAACCTTCTTTTATAAAGATTAAAGAACGTATAGAGACAAAAAAGAAAAAATCACGTTTCAAGTATTGGCAAACAGGAATAGCTGCTGCTGCGGTAATAGCTGTTTTTTTTACTACGGTATTTATAGATTCGTTTAATAAAACAAGCTATAGTACAACATTTGCTGAACATAAAAACATCAGGCTACCAGATGATTCAGAAGTTATTTTAAATGCAAAATCAGTAGTAACCTACAACACCAAAACATGGAATAACAACCGAGAAGTTTACTTGGATGGAGAGGCTTATTTTAAAGTTACAAAGGGAAGTAATTTTACCGTAAAAACAAACAACGGAAGTGTTCTGGTTTTAGGAACACAATTTAATGTTAATGCTTACAACGATTATTTTCAGGTAAGCTGTTATGAAGGCAAAGTACAGGTAAGTTCGGATACTAAGACTACGGTGTTAGCACCTATGCAAAGTGTGAGAGAAATAAATAAGACACAAGAACAATGGACTTTTAATGCTTCTAAACCAACTTGGGTTGCCGGAGAAAGCTCTTTTAGAAGTGTGCCTTTAAGTTATGTTATCGCTGCTTTAGAGCGACAGTATGATTTGAAATTTGATGCTAGTAAAATAGACGAAACTGTCCTTTTTACAGGTAGCTTTAGCCATACTGATTTATCATTAGCGCTAACAACAGTCTTTAAAACTATGCAAATCTCTTACCAAGAAAAACAAAACAAAATTATTCAACTTAGTAAATAGAAATGAAGTGGCTTATTAATATTGTATATATCATACCTTTCTTGCTTTTCAGTCAAGAGGATATTAAAATTTCTACCCAATATAATAAGGCACCTCTATACAATGTTCTATTGGATATTGAAACTGCTTACCAAATAAAGTTTTCATTTCCAGACCTTATATTATTAGACAAAAAACTAACGCTATCAGAAAAAAGCAGAACGCTCAGCGAAATTCTTGATGCCATTAGTTTTTCCACAAATTTAGAATTTGAATATGTTAATGCTCGTTACATAATCATTAAAAACTCAAACAAAAGTGCAATTGATTTTCGTCATTTAAATGAGGTAGTGATTAAACATTATTTGGTAGAAGGACTCTCTAAAAACGCAAATGGTTCTTTTCATATCAAACCTAAAAAATTGGCTTTGTTGCCTGGTCTTACAGAACCAGATGTTTTTGAAAGTATTCAGCAACTGCCAAATGTAATAAGCCCAAACGAAACTTCTTCTGGGTTTTTGGTTCGTGGTGGGGCAGCTGATGAAAACAGAATATTATGGAATGGGATGAATATATACCACAAAGGGCATTTATTCGGAATGATATCTCCTATTAATTCTAATGCCGTTCAAAATATAAACTTTTATAATAAAGGTACTAACCCACGTTTTGGAGAACGCCTATCAAGCGTTGTTGATATGACAACCAATCTTGAAGTTATAGACTCTCGTAAACTTGAATTAGGCATGAATGGTATTAATTTTGACGCCTATTTAGAGCAACCTATTGTGAAAGAAAAACTTAGCCTTCAGGCATCTTTTAGGCGCAGTTATGCCGAATTATATAATTCTTTTACTTTAGAACAATTACAAAATACGGTATTTCAAAACACTAAAATTAATAATTTAATAAATACCACTAATGACTTTTATTTTATGGATTATAGTTTACAATTGAACTATAAGCTAAGCCCGAAAAACAAGGTGTCAATTTATACCATTGGAATAAAAAATTATTTAAATTACATTGATGAGGTATCTGCCGAAAACCAATCGTTTAGAGATGCTATAAGTACTGAAGATTATGGTTACGGAATTAATTGGGACACACAATGGACTCCGAATATCAACCAAAATACACAAGCGTTTTTTACTAAATATGCTTTCAAATACAACGATATTACCATAGAGGATGAAGAGCAACGCACTGATTTTGAAAAGCGAAATGTTATTTATGATTCCGGAATATCCTCTGAAATACAAGTTGTTACTACTAATAAAAATCACCTTGCTTTAGGATATCAGTATGCATTAAAAGATGTTGGTTACGCCTTTTTAAATACAGATACTAATTTGACGTTAATTTTAGATTCTGATGATACCGTAATTGAAACCCATTCGGTTTATGGTAATTATCAAATGGATAATATAAAAGATACAGAAATAAATTTAGGATTGCGAGCCACCTATTTTAGTTATTTGAATACCTATAGAATGGAACCACGCCTACAGTTTACTAAAAAACTATTTACTGATTTTAGAGTTCAGCTTACAGGAGAAATTAAAAACCAAATAATAAGCGAAATTGATGAAACGGTTTTGAGCGATCTTTATTTAGAAAATAAATTGTGGCGTTTGGCTGATAATGAAACATTTCCAATCATTAATAGCACCCAAGTATCTGCGGGTATTTTATACACAAATAAGGGGTGGCAAATAGATTTGGATACTTATCTAAAAAATATTGACGGAAAAACAGCTTTATCCTTAGGATATTTAAACCCCGATGCTTCTAATTTTAATATAGGAAAACAAAACATAGTAGGAAGCGATATTTTTATAAAAAAAACATTTAACCCCTTTAAAGCATGGCTTAGCTATTCTTTTAATGCTGTAAAAAATGAGTTTGAAGGCATAAATGAAGGCAACCCATTTACAGCAAGCACAAATATTAAGCATACTGTTAGTACCTCTTTAGTCTATAAAAAAAAGCAATATCAATTTGCCATAGGTTGGAAATGGCACTCCGGAAAACCTTTTACAAAGGCAACAACAAACGATCAAGGCGAGATTGTTTTTAATAATATTAATACAGGAGTTTTGCCAAACTTTCATCGATTAGATGTCTCTGGCATGTACCACTTTAAAAGG
>JANQUX010000287.1 GCA_030730545.1 Maribacter sp.
GCCACCTGGCATTTGAAGTATAGAAAGGATAGAATCCCAACCATCGATAGAATTGCTGCTTTTTACAGGAACTCCGATTACAGGTAACGGAGACATAGAAGCAACCATACCAGGCAAATGTGCGGCACCACCAGCACCTGCGATAATAACAGAATAGCCGTTAGTGTGTGCATTTTTACTAAAATCGAATAATTTTTCTGGTGTTCTATGGGCAGATACAATATCTACATCGACCTCTATATCAAATCCTCTTAAAATATCTATGGCATCTTGCATTACGGGCATGTCACTTGTACTACCCATTACTACGGCTACTTTACTCATGTTTTTTATTTTGAAATCACTTGAATTGTTTCCTTTACTTTTTCAGCAATTGCTCTTGCTTTTGCTAAATCATTGTTAACTATGGTAACATGACCCATTTTACGAAACGGTCTTGTTTGTGCTTTTCCGTAAATATGCGGAGTAACACCTTCCATCGCTAAAATTTCTTCTATATTTTTGTAAACAACATCACCTGTATGACCCTCGGCGCCTACTAAGTTGACCATAACACCTGCAACTTTACTATCGGTGTTACCTAACGGTAAGCCTAGAATACTACGTATATGTTGTTCGAATTGGTTCGTGTAGCTAGCTTCTATACTATAATGCCCACTGTTATGTGGTCTTGGTGCTACTTCGTTCACCAATATTTTATCATTTTCGGTTTGGAACATTTCGACAGCCAACAAACCTGTGAGTCCGATTTTCTCAGCAACTTTCAATGCCAATGAGCGTGCTTTTTCAGCTACTTTTTCATCAATACGAGCAGGGCAAATAACATACTCTACTTGATTTGCTTCTGGGTGAAATTCCATCTCTACCACTGGGTATGTTTTAATTTCACCTTCAGCATTTCTAGAAACAATAACCGCCAGTTCATTTTTAAACGGAATCATAGTTTCGGTAATACATTCTCCTGCAGGTAATCCTTTCAAATCGGCTAAACTACGAACAACTTTAACTCCTTGTCCGTCATACCCAAATCGAGCTACTTTCCACACAAATGGAAATTGTAATCCTCCGTTTTCAATACTATCTTCAATTTCACTCAAGTACGCAAAGCGCTGAAAATCTGCAGTAGGTATTTCGTTATCTACATAAAACAATTTCTGTTTTGCCTTATTTTGAATAATGCGTAATGCTTTTGGTTGCGGGTATACTTTTACACCTTCATCCTCTAATTTTTCTAAAGCATCAAGATTTACATTTTCTATCTCTATGGTTAGTACATCTACATCTTTGCCAAAATTGTAAACAGTATCAAAATCTAATAAGCTTCCTTCTACGAATTCATTACATGACATTCTGCTTGGAGCTTCAGAAGAAGCGTCTAAAACTTTAGTGTAAATATCCCATTTTCGGGTTTCGTACAACATCATTTTACCGAGTTGACCACCACCTAAAATGCCTAATTTAAAACCTGAAGAAAAATAATCCATATAATTGTTGCTTTTGGTCGTTGAGAAAACGCCTTAAGTACAACAAAAATACGGTTAAATCTTAGAAACCAATTCCTTTCTAATCAAAAACACAAGGCAATACCTTATCTTTGCAAACCTTGATAATTTATGAAAATTGATACAAATTCACGACAAGTTTTTTAAACCTTATCTAAGCGAATCTGAAATTTTACAGGCCGTTAAAACGGTTGCCGATAAAATTGCCGAAGATTATAAAGATGAGACACCCATTTTTGTTGGTGTGTTGAACGGATCATTTATGTTCATTTCAGATTTAATGAAAGCCTATGAGCACCCTTGCGAAGTTTCTTTTGTAAGACTTAGTTCTTACCAAGGCTTAACATCTACGGGCATTGTAGAGACATTATTAGATGTGCCAGAAAATATTGAAGGGCGTAGTGTTATTATTTTAGAAGATATTATTGATACAGGGCGTACCTTGCAGAAATTGGTGCATTTATTTTCTAAAACCAAGGTGAAAGAATTTAAAATAGCCAGTCTTTTTTATAAGCCAGATGTGTATAAAGGCGAATACGCAATTGACTATTTTGGCTTGGCAATACCCGACAATTTTATTGTTGGTTATGGTCTAGATTATAAAGAACAAGGAAGAAATTTAAAAGAAGTATACCAACTAAACCAGAAACATATGATTAATCTTGTACTCTTTGGTAAGCCAGGAGCCGGCAAGGGCACGCAAGCAGAATTCCTAAAAGAAAAATATAATTTGAAGCATATTTCTACCGGAGATGTTTTTAGATTCAATATCAAAAACGGAACGGATTTAGGAACTTTGGCAAAGTCATATATTGATAAGGGAGATTTGGTGCCAGATGAGGTGACTATTAAAATGTTACAAGAAGAGGTAGAGAAAAACCCTGATGCAGACGGATTCATTTTTGACGGTTTCCCAAGAACTGCGGCACAAGCCGAAGCTCTTGATAATTTCTTGGAGTCTAAAGACATGAAAATCAATGCTACCATCGCATTAGAAGCCAATGATGAAGTTCTATTGGAGCGCCTATTAGAACGTGGTAAAGTTAGTGGCCGTAGTGATGATCAAGATGTTGCCAAAATTAGAAACCGTTTTGACGAGTATAATGTAAAAACTACCCCTGTAAAGGAGTTTTACGAATCTCAAGATAAGTTCTATAGTGTGGACGGAATCGGAACTTTAGCTGAAATTACCGAGCGTTTAACAAAGGTGATAGAAGATTTAGAGTAAAGAATTTCTAAAACGGATTATAGAACATACCTATGCCAGACGAAGTAATAAGACCTAAAGATGGTTTAAAGAGTTGCATGCTTACGGTAGGTTTTGCTATTTTGACATTTATAATAATTGCCATAATATATCTGATTTATGTTTTTTACATAGATGACTCTTTAGATTTTGGCTTATAGAACAACGACCAGCAATATTCATTAATTTCGTAAATAATTTGCTAGCTGTACACCCCAAATAATGGGTGTATCGAATAATTAAAAGTATACCATGACAGAAGGCAATTTTGTAGATTATGTAAAGGTGGGTTTGACTTCTGGTAAAGGAGGCAAGGGATCTGTGCATTTGCACCGAGAAAAATTTATTACCAAAGGTGGACCTGATGGTGGTGATGGTGGTCGTGGCGGACATATAATTGTGCGAGGTAACGAAAATCTTTGGACCTTGATCAACTTTAAATATACCAAACATTTTAAAGCCGGTCATGGTGAGCACGGTAGTAAAAGTCGTAGTACCGGGGCAGATGGGGAAGATGTTTATTTAGATGTGCCGTTAGGCACCGTTGTTAAAGATTTTGAAACCAAAGATGTGCTTTTTGAAATTACAGAACATGGCGAAGAGAAAATTCTGCTGAAAGGCGGTATGGGTGGTCGTGGTAACTGGCATTTTAGAACAGCAACAAACCAAACACCAAGATATGCACAACCTGGTATGGACGGTCTTGAAGGTGAGTTTCTTTTAGAACTTAAAGTATTGGCAGACGTTGGTCTTGTTGGTTTCCCTAATGCAGGTAAGTCTACCTTATTATCTGTGATAACTTCGGCAAAACCAAAAATTGCCGATTACGAGTTTACTACCTTGAAACCTAACTTAGGTATTGTAGAATACCGCGATTTTAAGAGTTTCGTAATGGCAGATATACCTGGTATTATAGAAGGTGCTGCTGAAGGTAAAGGTTTAGGTCATTACTTTTTAAGACATATTGAGCGTAACGCCAATTTGTTGTTTTTGATCCCCGCAGATAGTAAAGACATTAGCAAGGAGTATGAGATTCTACTCGATGAGTTAAGAAGGTATAATCCAGAATTGTTAGATAAAGAACGCCTTATCTGTATCTCAAAAAGCGATATGCTAGATGATGAATTAATGGATGAAATGAGAGAAGAACTTAATAAAGATTTAAATGGTACTCCGTTTATGTTTATATCATCTGTAGCACAAATGGGTATCGTAGAATTGAAAGATAAGCTTTGGGCAATGCTTAACGCTTAATCGAATACCTTCATAAAATAGTATCTTACTCTTTTATTTTCTTTAATTTTAAGGAAAGTCAATATCATGAGAATCCTTTTTTTTAGTGTTGTACTACTAGTTTTAACTTCTTGCGGATCTGCGAGGGTTAATTATGATTACGATAATCAGACCGATTTTACGGCATATGCTACCTATAACTATTTTGGTGATATGGAAACTGGTCTAAGTGAATTGGACGAGAAAAGATTAATGGATGCATTAGATGCAACCTTGGGCGAAAAAGGATACCAATTTGCTGAAGAACCTGATATTTTTATCAATATAAAAAGTAGCGTTTTTAAATCGCAACCAGCAAATAATGTTGGTGTCGGACTCGGTGGTGGTAATGGTGGTATCGGTGGTGGAGTATCTATCGGTATTCCTGTAGGCGGACCAAAAATGACCAGAGAACTACAAATCGATTTTGTTGATTCTAATAAAGATATGTTGATTTGGCAAGCCGTTAGCGAAAGTCCGTTTCGTGAGGGTGATACACCTCAAGAAAAATCAGAAAAACTACAGGTGGTTGTCGATAAGATATTTAGCAAGTATCCTCCAGAATAACCTTATTTTACCTTTATAACATAAGTAGCGATCAGTTGATCTTCGACTGAAATATGCACGTCGTACATCCCTTTCCTTTCAAAGTGTTGTACTAAATTTATTTCACCTTCTTTCCTTATAATATTCGGATTCCCATTTTTTTGGTTCCCACCTGTATTAAGGAAAAGCTGCGCTTCTCCAATAAACTCTTTAGGTACCTGCAGTTTAAAAGTAACCGACCTGCCTTTTTGAATATTGCGATACATTTCTGTTGGTGCAACAGGAATTATCGGTGTTAAAAAAGCTTCTTTATAAATTACTGGTCCTGCAATAAAAGTGTTTAGATTATCCGTATTTATAGGTTGACTTTCTTCTTTATGTATCGGAAAATGATTTTTTGCGAATAACTCAGGATCAGCAAGAAAATATCCATCAAAATAATCTGGTTGAAACAAGGGCGTACCATTAATGATAATCGTTTGCCCGGCAGACCAAGTAGCATCACACAGATACCATCTGTTATTTATTTTAATAC
>JANQUX010000288.1 GCA_030730545.1 Maribacter sp.
ATATTGATCAGTGCCAAAATTATTGACGGGCTACAAACTATCATTAGTAGAGAAACGGACTTAACCAATGAAGCCGCGGTAATTACCGTTGGCAAAATTAAAAGTGGTGTTCGTTTTAATATCATACCAGAGTCTGCAGAAATGATCGGTACTATTAGAACATTAGATTATGACATGAAAGACAAGCTTAATAAGCGTATGGTCGAAATGGTAAGCGATATTGCCAAAGCATACGGTGGTGAAGCGACTTGTGTAATAACCGATGCTACAGATATTACATACAACAACCCAGAACTAGTGGAGCAAATGTTACCTACCATGAAGAGAGTCGCTGGCGATGCCAATGTTCAATTTCAAAAAGCGATTACCGGTGCTGAAGATTTCTCTTATTTTCAAAGAGAAGCTCCTGGGTTTTTCTTTTTCTTAGGAGGAATGACTCCTGGTACAACAGAATCGTTTCCGCACCATACACCAGACTTTTTAATTGATGATAGCGGTTTACTTTTAGGCGTTCGTACGCTTACAGAAATGAGCCTGGATTATTTAAACAGTGACCAAACACCACTTTTAGATATTAAAATAAAAGGATAATTTTGATGAACGATTTCTTTAATAGTATTCCAAGTCCACCATGGTGGACTTGGATTTTTTTGTTTCTTCTCATAGTTGCTATCTGGGATATTTTTATTCAGAAAAGGCATACCATTAAACACAACTTCCCCGTGGTAGGGCATTTGCGCTATTGGCTAGAAAGTATTGGACCAGAAATGCGTCAATATTTTGTTGCCAACAACCGAGAAGAACTACCATTTAATAGAATAGAAAGAAGTTGGATCTATGCCTCTGCAAAGAAAGAAAACAATTACGAAGGTTTTGGTTCTGATCGAGATTTTTATGCGCACCAGCATATATTCATCAAAAACAGAATGATGGGCTATGAGGTACCATTGGGGCACCCAAATGCTGCAGAACCGAACTTTATACCCTGTGCAAAAATTATGGGGCAACATAATAACCGTAGAAAACCCTATCGACCTGCAAGTGTTGTAAATGTATCGGCGATGAGCTTTGGTTCATTATCTGCGGCCGCGGTTGAAGCTATGAACATAGGGGTTAAAAAAGCCCATGCTTATCATAATACTGGTGAGGGCGGTCTATCACCTTACCACAAACATGGTGGTGATATTGTTTTTCATTTTGGTACCGGGTATTTTGGTGTACGATCAGAGGATGGGAATTTCTCTATGGAGAAAATGAAAAAATTGGTTGAGGACAATCCGTGTATAAGAGCAATTGAAATTAAATTATCGCAAGGTGCAAAACCAGGAAAAGGTGGCGTATTACCAGGTGCTAAAATTACACCCGAACTGGCTGAAATTAGAGGTGTTGAAGTAGGTAAAGATGTATTATCACCTGCAACCCACAAAGCGTTTTCTAATGTTAGGGAGTTAATGGCACTTATAGAGGATATTGCTGACGAAACAGGTTTACCGGTAGGTATTAAAGGTGCTATCGGAAAATTAGATCAGTGGGAAGAATTGGCAGATATTATGTTAGAAACCGGTAAAGGTCCAGATTTTATTACCGTAGATGGTGGTGAAGGTGGTACAGGTGCCGCTCCCCCATCATTTGCAGATCACGTATCGCTACCTTGGGTTTACGGATTTTCAAGTTTATATAGCGTATTCTTAAATAGAAACCTTACCGATCGTATCGTTTTTATCGGCTCAGGTAAACTCGGTTTCCCGGCAAAAGCAGCCATGGCATTTGCTATGGGCGTAGACTGTATTAATGTAGCCAGAGAAGCAATGATGAGTATTGGGTGTATTCAAGCGCAAGTTTGCCATACCAATACCTGCCCTACAGGTATTGCTACGCAAAGCAAATGGCTGCAGAAAGGAATCAACGTACCTTTAAAATCTGACCGACTGGCGCAATATTTCAATACGTTTAGAAAAGAATTTTTAGAAATTACACATGCTGCCGGTTATGAGCACCCAAGTCAATTCACAATGGACGATGTGCAAGTAAACGTAGACGACCACGACCTAAATAAAAGTTTGGCATCTACCTACGGTTATAATAAAGCAAAAGTACCGTTCGCAGGGGTTCAACAATTAAAAGACTGTTCGTATCTTGGCGGCAAAATTTAGATTAACCCATACAATTTATATGACACGATTTATTTTATGTTCAGCGATTTTTTTAATTGGTCTAACTTCTATTCAAGCTCAGAAAAAAAGTGAGTTAATAGAACAAAACCAAAATTTAAAATACAAGTTAGATTCCATTTCTAGAATGGTAAGCACATCGCAACGAAATGAAAAATTAGCCGATCAACGCTCAACTGAATATCAATCTCAGGTAGCAGAGTTGCAAGACGCTAATGCCACTTTGATGAAGAATTTAAATAGTTTTGCTGCCTTGTCTAGTCAGAATTCTGAAAATATCAATAAGACCATGGCAGCCCTAGAACGAAAAGAAAAGCAGCTTAAAGGGGTAACAGATGCCGTTGCTAGCAATGATTCTACTGCAGTTGTTATACTGACCAATACCAAACAAGTATTGGGTGAAAATGCAAAAGTTGGTGTAGCAGATGGTTCTGTGGTAATTTCTGAAAAATTAGACTATTTCTTTACTGACGGAGTTGGTATTACACCATCTAGTGAATCTAGAGCGTGGATCGAGAATGTAGCGAAAGTTGCAAATGCGAACCCTAAAAGTGTAATTACTATTGCAAGTTTAAATATTACAGGTGAAATGAACATCGCCATACAGCAAGCAACTGCAATTGCTAGTATTTTAATCAAAGATTTTGGTGTTGACGGAGAACGAATTTTAGCTGTTGGTAAAGATGGCGGCTTACGTGAATCGCTACAAGTAAAGTTTCAACCAGATTATAAAGCATTTTATGATATGGCGAAGGGAGATGTTAAAAATTAAATAACTTGCATTTCATCGATGAAGTGCTATACTAATTGAAAAATTTGGACGTTCTTATTTCATATATCATAACTAATTAAAAAATGAACTCTGACCAAATTTTTCAACTTTTCGCTTATTTGATTCCTTCCGTAGTTACAGGTGCAATTGCCTTCTATTTTTTTAGAATGCATACCAACAACGAAGAAGGTAGAAGACGTTTTCTATTGCATAAAGACTCTCAAAAAGATACTTTACCTATTCGTTTACAAGCTTACGAAAGAATGGCGCTATTTTTAGAACGCATTGCGATACCAAGTTTAGTTGTTCGTGTAGCACCACAATCGAAAGAAAAGGGAGCATATGAGAATTTGCTTATAAAAAGCATAGAAACTGAATTCGATCATAATCTTACACAGCAAATTTATTTGACCGACGAATGTTGGAATATTATTAAGGCGGCTAAAAACGCAACTATTCAAATGATCAGGAAAGCAGCAATGAGCCAGACCGATTCTGCCGATAAATTAAGAGAAGATATTTTGAATGAAACGATGGATAAAACATCACCGTCGGCTACTGCCCTATCTTTCGTTAAAAAAGAGATTGGCGATTTGTGGTAAAAAATTAAATATAACAGTACAAGAATAAAAAAATGCTTTCCAAATTGGAAAGCATTTTTTTTTGTTCATATCTCAAAAAGCCCATTTTTTAATGAACATTATTCATGTTCATTTGGTTCAATTGGGTTTGTTTCCTCATTCTTATTTTTTGCATATAAATAACCTCTTTTCCACCAAAGCGTCATTTTTGCCTTATCGAATATTAAAGAGTTGGTCGTTAATATTGTGGGGGTGTAAAACAGGTTGATTATTGCATTTTGTTGTTTGGCAACCAATTTTCCAATTCTAATATTTTGATTTTCAATTCGATCTAAAATAAAGCTCAGCATTGTGGTAATCAGCTCAAAAGGATTACGGGAAGCTACCCTATTCATATAATTTACCTCGGTATGTAAAACAACAACATCTACCTCGGTTGCTCCCCTTTTTATAGCTTCTTCAATAGGTACAATACTGCCCAACCCACCATCGGCATACTCGCAATAATTTTTACGAACCAAACTCATGAACGGAACGTAATTAGCTGATATCCAAATCCAATCGCAATAATCCTCATAAGTACAATCTTTAATAGATTTATACTCTACTTGATTTAGCGATAAATTAGAAACCGTAATAATAACATCCGAATCACCGTTCTTTAACGTTTCAAATTCTTCGATAGTTAAGCTATTTTCAATAAGTCTTCTAAGGTTTTCACTTTCTCCAAAGGTTTTTTTTCCAGCAAGAAAATTTTTCAAAACCCTCCAGTGATCTATAGAGATCTGCTCATTACCACGTATATTCTTGACCAAAAACGGACAGTTATTAAAAATGCTCTTCTGATTTACATTAGAATATATTTCTTTGATTTTATCTAGTTTACCTAACGCTAAATGAGAGATAAGCAAACTTCCGGTAGAAGTACCCACAAAAATATCATACTTTCTACCTTCTTCTTGAATAAGGTATTGGGCAACGCCACCTGCAAAGGCACCTTTACTACCACCACCAGAAATAACTAATGCTTTCATTATTACTTTAATTTCGTTTTAAGATAACGCAAATCTGATGAATTTAGTTGCTTTGCTACCTTTTCAATTTCTTTTTTCCTTTCTTCATCAATCCACAAGGTATCAAATAACTGTCTTGCATAGTTTCTAAACTGCCAAGAATGATGATTGGTCGCCTTTATCAAATTAACATAGGCAACATCATTTAAGGCACTTATTTCAAATAAATATTGAAATGCGGTCTGTCGAACTTCAGGGTTATAGATAGCGCTCGTATAACCGATAAGTTCATTGTGATAGTAGGCTTGTTGTGTTGAATTATAACCTGGCGTAAATAATGCCAATGTCAACCAAAGCAAACGCACATTCTTATTTGGCAAACCCACTATATCTTTAGTTTTTTCTAAATAGGTAATTCTTTCATAATCAAAACTACTCCACAAATTATAGAGCATCAATTCATTGGTAATATAACTATCATCCAATAACAACGGCTCAGCAAACTCTTTTAAAATCTCAGAAATTTCACCCATT
>JANQUX010000289.1 GCA_030730545.1 Maribacter sp.
GTGTAACAATGCCGTTATCAATCTGTTCCCAGGTATAACTCAGTACATTTGCTGCGTCAGCATCTGTAGCTTCGCCCGTAAGTACAAAGGGAGTACCTTTTGGTATACTATAATTTATTAATGGTGTAATCGTTGGTGGACTATTGGTAAGTACTTCTGTTACACCACAAGATACCGTTTCTAGATAATCTCGTATTTGGAGTATACTCACATAATGAAAGTAATCATCACTATTAGAAGCAACATTATTGACACCTGTTATACCTGCATACCCCATTATGGTAGTACCACTAGCTGGTTCTACCTGTACCGTCGTACCTTCAGAAATATGAGAAAAAGAATGATTGGCCCCGAACTGATGTCCCATTTCATGAGCTACCAAATCAATATCAAAAGCATCACCTACCGGGGAAGACAAAGTTGTATAACCACTACCCTTTCTACTGTTAATACAAACAGCACCGATAAAGCCTGAGTTACCATCTAGTGTATTATCCTGTTGATTGAACAAATGCCCAATATCATAATTTGCTCCACCGATTACACTGGTCAACGTATTTTGAACCTGAGAACTTAAACTGCCGGTATAAGGGTCGGTTTCTGGATCTGTATAAATTACAAGGTCCGTATTAACTATTAACTCTAGAGTAATTGCCAAGTCTCGTACGAATACTGCGTTAATTCTAGTTAAAGTAGCATTTATAGCAGCAAGTGCATCTGCCTTAGTGCCACCATGAAACTCAGTATATTCACCAGAAGCAGAAATGGCCACCCTAAACTTTCTAAGCGTTTGATCATCGACCAATTTAGCGGTTAGATTTTGTGAATATTCTTTAACCTCAGGTATCGTTTTACAAACAAAATCAATATCTCGCGCATCTTGTTCGGTTCTACGATACAAAATATAGGTGTTGTCAGCTGATTTTTGCATAAAAACAGCACCGTTATCGCCCGAAATACTCATCGTACTTTGAATACCTTTTGGTGAAACGCTAAAACGAATTTGCATTGTTGGATCGTGCAATGCAATACCTTTATATGATTTAATTGATGGATATTTTGCAGCAAGTCCCTCAGAAAAAAGATGAGCATCTTCTACCGAAAAAGGAATTAAAGAACCGTCTTCATTGGGGAAATAGATAATATTAGCAGCTGCATTACCGGCAAGTGCAGAGAGAAATACTTCTTGGTCTAGTGTAAAAGCCATACCTTTATTCACCAATAAACGCTGCTTTGAAAACTGTTTAGCGGTAGCATTTAATTCAGTATTTTTCCAATAGGTAGTCTGAGCCAGACCGGAAAAGGAAAGAAATACTATGGTAATTGAAAAAACTAGGCGTAATTTTGCAATCATTAAGAGGCTTTTAACTCAAAATCAAATATAAGTCTTTTTATTTTCTATCATAGGTGATTACAGTCCGCAACATTTCTAAATACAAAGAAGAATATCCTACGGTCATTACCATAGGTACCTTTGACGGTGTACATATAGGTCACCTTAAAATACTTAGCAAAATCATAAATCATGCCAAGAGTACAGAATTAAAATCTTCTGTGCTTACCTTTTTTCCGCATCCGAGAATGGTTTTACAGAAAGATGCTAACATAAAACTGTTGAATACGATAGAAGAAAAGATTACTATTTTAGAAAATCTTGGTCTTGACGTACTCATCATCCATCCTTTCACCAAAGAATTCTCTCGTCTTACGGCTGTTGAGTTTGTACGTGATATGCTTGTAAATACGCTACACATTAAAAAAGTCATTATTGGATATGACCACAGGTTCGGTCGAAATAGAAATGCGAATATTACCGATTTAACGACATTCGGAAATACCTATGATTTTTCGGTTGAAGAAATTCCCGCTCAAGAAATCGACGATGTATCTGTGAGTTCTACAAAAATTAGAAAAGCATTAGAAGACGGCGATATTGAAACCGCTAATAGTTACTTGGGCTATGAATACATGCTTACAGGAACAATTATTAAGGGAAAAGGAATCGGCAAACAATTAGGCTACCCAACAGCTAACCTATCAATTGCCGAAGATTATAAACTGATACCTAAAAATGGTGCTTATGTTGTAAACAGCATTTTAAATGGAGCGGTTGTATACGGGATGATGAATATCGGTTACAACCCAACCGTTAATGGTACCGAGAAATCGATAGAGATCAATTTTTTCGATTTTAATACTGATTTATATGATCAAAAAATTCAAGTTAATATTTTGGTTCGCTTAAGAGATGAGCATAAATTTGAATCTGTTGAGGCTTTAAAGAATCAATTAGCCAAGGATAAAGAAAAATCGCTACATTATATTAAAAAGTAATTATGCTCAATAGGTTGTTATTTCAACGCATAGATAATAGCCAGTTAATCATATTCCGTATTTTTTTTGGTATTCTAGTTGCCCTAGAATGTTTTGGGGCTATTGCTACAGGGTGGGTAAAGCGCAATCTCATTACACCAAAATACACTTTTCCTTTCATAGATTTTGAGTTTCTACAGCCATTACCAGGTTATGGCATGTACTTTTACTTCTGCACAATGGGCTTATTGGGCCTATTTATAGCTATAGGTTTCAAATACAGAGCAAGTATCATTTCATTTACCATATTATGGACTGCAACATACTTGATGCAAAAAACAGCGTATAACAACCATTACTACCTGCTCATATTAATATCATTATTAATGTGCTTTTTCCCTGCGGAAAGAAGTCGGTCGTACGATGTTAAAATGAATGCTGAATTAGAAACCAATTCAATGTATGCCTATGTAAAATGGATAGTAGTGTTACAATTATTTATTGTTTATGTATACGCGTCAATAGCTAAAATGTATGGCGATTGGCTCGATTTTAGCACCATTGCTACATTAATGAATTCAAAAAAAGACTATTGGTTAATTGGCAATCTATTACAGCAACCATGGGTACATGTAATTATCGGCTGGGTAGGCATTCTATTCGACCTATTAATAGTACCGGCACTACTTTGGAAACCAACAAGAAAAATCGCCTTCTTTCTGTCATTATTTTTTCATTTGTTCAATTCCATTATTTTTCAAATCGGAATTTTCCCTTATTTATCGATCGCTTTCAGTGTTTTCTTTTTTGAACCAGAAACCATTCGCAGTATATTTTTTAAATCTAAGAAACCATATACCACTTCAAAATTCATTATTCCAACATACCAAAACACCCTTCTATTAGGCTTCTCCATATACTTTATAATACAATTACTACTCCCCATTCGACATTACGCTATTGATGGAGATGTACTTTGGACGGAAGAGGGTCACCGAATGAGCTGGAGAATGATGTTACGAAGCAGACAAGGTAAGGGTACCTTTAAAGTAGTCGACAAAAAGACCGAAGAGGTGACCTATATAAATCCGAAAGATTACGTCACCGCAAGTCAAGAGCGTAAAATTTTCGCTTACCCAGATTTTGCTTGGCAGTTTGCACAGTACCTAAAGAAAGATTTTGAAGAAAAAAATGTGGAAGTTGAAATCTATTTAGAGAATTCTGTAATTAGCATTAATAGAAAAAATTACACTCCGTTTATTGACCCCGAAATAGATTTAGCTGCAGAACCGTGGTACCAAACAAAACACCATACTTGGATTCTACCTATTAACAATAAAATTAAAAATTAGTTAATTAGAATTTAGTCCTTGAAAGTACCCTTTGTAAACAATAAGATTAACGTAAATTTACAGCCAAATACAATTCAATAATGTTACAAATACAGACCATAAGAGATAATAAGGAAGAAATTATCCTTGCCCTTGGAAAAAGAAATATTGACGCACAACCTTTAGTTGAAAAAGTGCTTCAATTAGATGAGAATAGACGTGCTGCCCAAACCAGTTTGGACAACGTTTTGGCCGAATCGAACAAGCTTTCTAAAGAAATTGGTGAATTGTACAAAACTGGAAAGGCACAAGAAGCCAATCTGCTCAAAGAACAAACAGTAAAACTAAAAGAAGAATCGAAGCAATTAGGCGATGACCTTGCTACTGCCGAAGAAGAGCTGCAAACACTTTTATATCAATTACCAAACGCACCTCATAGTTCTGTAAAAAAAGGTTCTTCTGAAGAAGATAACGAAGAAATATTTAGAGAAGGTGATGTACCAAAACTTTATGATAATGCACAACCACATTGGGAGCTTGCAAAGAAATATGACATCATAGATTTTGAACTAGGCGTTAAAATAGCCGGTGCTGGTTTTCCCGTTTATAAAGGAAAAGGCGCTCGCTTACAACGTGCTTTAATTGCTTATTTCTTAGATAAAAATACCGAAGCTGGCTATACTGAAATTCAAGTTCCGCATTTGGTAAACGAACTCTCAGGGTATGGTACAGGTCAATTACCAGACAAAGAAGGGCAAATGTATCATGTAACTGCAGACGACTTGTATTTAATACCGACGGCAGAAGTACCCGTTACCAATATATTTAGAGATGTTATTGTAAATGAAAGTGATTTCCCTATTACATATACCGGCTACACACCTTGCTTTAGAAGAGAAGCGGGTAGTTATGGTGCACATGTACGTGGTCTGAACCGTTTACATCAATTCGACAAAGTTGAAATTGTACGTGTCGAGCATCCTTCAAGATCATATGACGCCTTAGATGGCATGGTTGAACATGTAAAGAATATTTTAAGAGAATTAAAATTACCATACCGTATTCTAAGACTGTGTGGTGGTGATTTAGGATTTACCTCTGCTCTTACATTTGACTTTGAAGTATTCTCAACTGCTCAAGATAGATGGCTAGAAATTAGCTCTGTTTCGAACTTTGAAACCTACCAAGCCAACAGATTAAAATTGCGCTTTAAAGATGAAAATGGTAAAAACCAACTGGCACATACTTTGAACGGAAGTTCTTTGGCACTACCACGTGTACTAGCCGGAATTTTAGAAAATTACCAAACTGCAGATGGGATTAAAATTCCAGAGGTATTAATACCTTATTGTGGTTTTGATATGATTGATTAATAAAAATACTTCAAAGTATTAAACATCTAAAAAAGATATGCCATA
>JANQUX010000290.1:0-2957 GCA_030730545.1 Maribacter sp.
ATCTAATATGAGTATTTAATAGAGATAATATGATTTTGCTAATAGATACGAATAGTATTAGAAATAGTATTAAATAGTTGAATAGAATGAATAACAATAGATAAACTATATAAGAATAGTTGACTTCAAACTAGACTTTAAATAGAATTTTAAAACATCTTTTATATATAAAGAATAAATAAAATAAATTATAGATAAATAGTACGGTGGATATATGTTATAATAATGTTAGGTTCTATGGAAAAAACCTACTTATGACGTATATTTGTAAACTATTTAGATTAAATCTAGTTAATTATGATTCAAGTATCAGAAACGGCTAAACAGAAAGTAATCAACCTAATGACAGAAGAAGGTTTTGATGCTACGACGGATTATGTGCGTGTTGGGGTAAAGAGTGGTGGATGCAGTGGCTTATCATATGAGTTAAACTTCGATGATAAGAAAGACGACGCTGATAAAGTATTCGAAGACAATAATGTACGTATTATCGTAGACAAAAAAAGCTTTTTATATTTAGTAGGTACAGTTTTAGAATACTCTGGCGGACTCAACGGAAAAGGGTTTGTTTTTAACAATCCTAACGCTCAAAGAACGTGTGGTTGTGGTGAGAGTTTTTCATTGTAAAAAGAAGTTAAACAGTAAAAAGTAAATAAGTAAAAGTTATAATGTATAGTTCTTTTGAAGATTTAGAAGTGTACAAATTATCAATAACTTTTACGGGTAAAATCTATAAATTGCTTGAAAGGCAACCTTTAAAAAATGATTTTGCAATGGTTGATCAATTAAGAAGAGCAACTATTTCAATTTCGAATAATATATCTGAAGGTTTTGAACGGGAAACCGATAAAGAGCTGATTAGATTTCTTTATTTTTCAAAAGGTTCTTCGGGAGAAGTCAGGAATCTTTTCAACGTAATGGAAGAAATTGTATATTTTGATAAAAGAGAATTAATAGCGTATAGAGAGCAAGTTGTTGTAATTTCGAAACAGTTAGCGAACTATATTAAATACGTTAAAAAGAGATGCGGTTAATTTTTAACTCATTTATCTTTAACTTATTAACTATGGAAATATGGCATATACAGAAGAAGAATTAAAGAAAGAATTGGAAACCAAAGAGTATGAGTATGGTTTCTACACAGATATTGAATCTGATACATTTCCTATTGGGTTAAGCGAAGAAATTGTTATTGCGATTTCAAAGAAAAAAGAAGAACCGGAGTGGATGACGCTTTGGCGTTTAGAAGCTTTTCGTATTTGGCAAAGTATGGAAGAGCCTACATGGGCAAATGTGCATTATGAAAAACCAGATTTTCAGAATATCAGTTATTATTCTGCACCAAAATCTGCAGATCCTAATAAAACATTAGATGATGTAGATCCAGATTTGTTAGAAATGTATCGTAAGCTTGGTATTTCTGTTGATGAACAAAAGAAATTACAAAATGTAGCTGTTGATATTGTTGTCGATTCTGTTTCTGTTGCAACTACTTTTAAAAAGACACTAGCTGAAAAGGGAATTATTTTTATGCCTATTTCAGAGGCTATAAAAGAGCACCCAGAATTGGTGAAGAAGTATATGGGTACTGTTGTGCCTCAAAAAGATAATTTTTATGCGGCTTTAAATTCCGCAGTATTTACAGATGGTTCTTTCTGTTATATACCTAAAGGGGTAAGATGCCCAATGGAGCTTTCTACTTATTTTAGAATCAATCAAGCGGGTACAGGTCAATTTGAGCGTACGTTGCTTATTGCTGATGAAGATAGTTATGTAAGTTACCTTGAAGGTTGTACTGCCCCATCAAGAGATGAAAATCAATTACACGCTGCCGTAGTTGAGCTAATTGCTTTAGATGGTGCTGAAATAAAATATTCTACCGTTCAAAACTGGTTCCCAGGTAACAAAGAGGGTAAAGGTGGTGTTTATAATTTCGTTACGAAAAGAGCAATTTGCGAGAAGAACGCTAAAGTATCTTGGACACAAGTTGAAACAGGTTCGGCAGTAACATGGAAATATCCTTCTTGTATTTTAAAAGGAGATAATTCTATCGGTGAATTCTATTCTATCGCCGTAACGAACAATTACCAACAAGCAGATACAGGTACCAAAATGATTCATCTTGGTAAAAACACTAAGAGTACCATTATATCAAAAGGTATTTCCGCAGGTAAATCTCAAAATAGTTACCGTGGTTTAGTGCAGATAAATAGCCGTGCCGATGGTGCGCGTAACTTCTCTCAATGCGATTCTTTGTTAATGGGTAACGAATGTGGTGCACATACCTTCCCGTATATCGAAGCAAAGAATAAAACGGCAATGATAGAGCATGAGGCTACGACTAGTAAAATTGGTGAAGACCAAATTTTCTATTGTAACCAAAGAGGTATACCAACAGAGAAAGCGATTGCCTTAATTGTAAACGGTTTCAGTAAAGAAGTACTAAATAAACTACCAATGGAATTTGCTGTTGAGGCCCAAAAATTATTGGAAATTAGTTTAGAAGGTTCTGTAGGATAAAAAGTAATTAAGATTTTAGTAAAACGCCATAGGCGCCACAATATTTAAAGTAACATATTATGTTGAAAATTAAAGATCTACATGCTAGCGTAGATGATAAGGAGATATTAAGAGGAATAAACCTAGAGATTAAAGCAGGTGAAGTACATGCTATAATGGGACCTAACGGTTCTGGTAAAAGTACATTAGCTTCTGTAATTGCCGGAAACGAGCGTTTTGAGGTTACTCAAGGTTCAATTGAATTAAGTGGTGAAGATTTAGAAGAAGTTTCTCCAGAAGAAAGAGCACATAAAGGTGTTTTTCTTTCTTTTCAGTATCCAGTTGAGATTCCGGGTGTTTCTGTAACCAACTTCATGAAAACTGCAATTAACGAATCTCGCAAGGCTAAAGGTCTTGAAGATATGCCTGCAAAGGATATGTTGAAATTGATTCGTGAA
>JANQUX010000290.1:2967-4809 GCA_030730545.1 Maribacter sp.
AGGTTTTTCTGGTGGTGAGAAAAAAAGAAACGAGATTTTTCAAATGGCAATGTTAGAGCCAAAGGTTGCCATATTAGATGAAACCGATTCTGGATTGGATATCGATGCTTTGCGTATTGTTGCTAGCGGTGTCAACAAACTAAAAAGTAAGGATAACGCTGTAATATTAATTACACACTACCAACGTTTGTTAGAGTATATCGTGCCTGATTTTGTTCACGTTTTACATAATGGTAAAATTGTAAAATCTGGTGGTAAAGAACTTGCTCTAGAGCTTGAAGAAAAAGGATACGACTGGTTAAAGCAAGAAACAGCGGTGTAATTAAGTATACAGTATTCAGTGGTAGTAATCAGAGATTGCGAACTGCCAACTGCTACTGTAAACTGGCAACTGAAAAAATATGGATTTAAAAGATAAATTGATTTCCTCTTTTATGGCGTTTGAGAACAACGTGGATGTTGAACATCCGGTACACGATGTTCGTATGGCAGCTATAAAAAACTTTGAGGAAAAAGGGTTTCCCTCTAAAAAGGAAGAAGCTTGGAAATATACTTCATTAAATAGTTTACAAAAAATAGATTTCAGCATATTCCCGAAGGAACAGAATGCGTTGGAATATAAAGATGTAAAACGTTATTTCATTCACGAGATCGACACCTATAAAATTGTTTTTGTTGATGGTATTTATAGTTCTTTCTTGTCTGAAACTACACATGATGGTGTAGATATCTGCTTAATGAGTTCAGCGCTTACCAAGCCAATGTACAAGCAGATTATAGATGTGTATTTTAATAAAATCGCATCTAAAGAAGAGTCTTTAACAACATTGAATACGGCTTTTAGTCGTGAAGGGGCATATATCTATATCCCGAAGAATAAAATGCCTAAAAAACCAATTGAGATATTACATTTCTCTACGGGTAACGAGGCTTCTCTTTTATTACAACCAAGAAATTTAATTGTAGTAGAAGAAAATGCTGAGGTTCAAATTATTGAGCGTCACCAGAGTTTAACATCAAACGACACACTTACTAATGCAGTAACCGAAATATTCGCTGCAAAAAGTGCTATTGTTGATTTTTATAAAATTCAGAACGATGCGGCTACGGCTTCATTGATCGATAACACGTATGTTGACCAAAAAGACAAAAGTGTTGTTAATGTTCATACCTTCTCTTTTGGTGGTAAATTGACCCGTAACAATCTTAACTTTTATCAAAACGGTGAGTATATAGATTCAACCATGAATGGTGTTACTATTCTAGGGGAAAAACAGCATGTTGATCATTACACATTAGTGCATCACATGCAACCGAATTGTGAAAGTCATCAAGATTATAAGGGAATTTATGGCGATAGCTCTACGGGTGTTTTTAACGGTAAAATTATCGTAGATAAAATTGCTCAAAAGACAAATGCTTTCCAAAAGAATAATAATATTCTAATTAGCGATAAAGCAAGCATCAATTCGAAACCTCAGTTAGAGATTTTTGCAGATGATGTAAAATGTTCTCACGGTTGTACTATAGGTCAATTAGATGAAGATGCTTTATTTTATTTACAGTCTAGAGGTATACCAAAGAAAGAAGCAAAGGCTTTATTAATGTATGCTTTTTCTAATAATGTTTTAAATACGGTTCGTATTCCTGAACTAAAGACTAGAATAAATAAATTGATTGCTAAGAAGCTAGGGGTAAACCTTGGGTTCGATTTGTAAATAAGAACGATTCTTTTTAAGAACATTGTTATAAGACTTTAAAAAGCGACACTTCATCAGTGTCGCTTTTTTTATGTAATAATTTACCTATAAATTAACGTCATAATAATAAACCAATAACCAA
>JANQUX010000290.1:4831-5061 GCA_030730545.1 Maribacter sp.
GAAAAAACACTATTTCTTTGTGCTTTCTTTTCTCATTTTTAATGCCTCTATTTTGGCTCAAGAATCTAAATTTGGAGTAAAAGCAGGATTAAATGTATCTAATATAGATACCAATGATTCATTTTACGGTGATAATAGTCAGTATAGATCTTCCTTTCATGCAGGGCTTTTTGCAGAGATACCATTGAGTTCTAAATTTTATTTTCAGCCCGAAATACTATATTCTTCTA
>JANQUX010000291.1 GCA_030730545.1 Maribacter sp.
TTGGAAAATAATACTATTTTTGAAAACTCTATTAAATTAGTAGGGTAATAAAAATTGAGTAAAAGATGATTGCAGATCAACTTATTTTAAATAAAAAAGAGTCTAAAACGACCTATAAAGAAGATAAAACTTCTGAAAAGCCAATGCGTAGTATCGCAAAAGCTTTTAGCTGGAGGGTAATAGGTACGTTAGATACTTTAATTATTTCATACTTACTTACAGGCAAAATATCACTTGCTGCCTCAATTGCATCTATAGATTTTGTAACGAAGATGGTGTTGTACTTTTTTCACGAAAGAATCTGGAATTTAGTAAAGTGGGGTAAATAATAAAGAATAGGATTATGGCATTGACAGAAGCACAAGTTCAGAAGTTAAACATACAATTTAAAGGTATACCGCCAGAAGAAATTATTTCTTGGGCTGTAAAGCATGCAGTAACTCCCGTAGTAACTACAAACTTCAGACCATATGAAGTAGCTATTTTACATGCGGTATCTGGGGTAAGAAAAGATATTCCTGTGGTTTGGTGCGATACGGGTTATAACACCCCGAAAACATACAAACATGCAGATGAAATAATTAGCAAGCTGAATTTGAACGTAAAGTTATTTGTGCCAAAGCAGACTACTGCGCATAGAGATGCTGTAATGGGTATTCCACAAATCGATGATCCAAGACATGCATTATTTACCGAGCAAGTAAAGTTGGAGCCTTTTAAAAGAGCAATGGCAGAATTTAAGCCAGATGTTTGGTTTACGAATTTAAGAAAAGGGCAGACTGCACACCGCGATAGTCTAGATATTTTAAGTCTAAGCAAAGACGGAGTGTTAAAGGTGAGTCCGTTTTACCACTGGAACGACACACAGCTAGACACGTATTTAAAGAAATATAATCTGCCTAATGAGCATAACTATTTCGACCCAACTAAGGTATTAGAAAATAGAGAATGCGGGTTACATAGTTAATCTAAGAGCGTAGAAAAGAATAAGATAATTTATCTAAGAAAATATAGAATGAGTAATAGCAGTACCGAATTGGAAGTAACCCCGTCCATAGAACTTTTAAAAGATACCTCTCATATAAATGCACTTGAGAATGAGGCAATTTATATCATTAGAGAAGTAGCAGCTCAGTTCGAGAAGCCGGTTCTTTTATTCTCAGGAGGAAAAGATTCGATTACATTGGTTCGTTTGGCTCAAAAAGCATTTTGGCCATCGAAAATTCCTTTCCCTTTAATGCATATTGATACAGGGCATAACTTCCCAGAGACTATCGAATTTAGAGATAGGTTGGTAGAAGAATTAGGTTTAGAGTTGATTGTGCGTAATGTGCAAGATTCAATCGATCAAGGTAAAGTAAAAGAAGAGTCAGGTAGATATTCTAGTAGAAATAGCTTGCAGACAACAACTTTGTTAGATGCAATCGAAGAATTTAAGTTTGATGCTTGTATCGGTGGTGCTCGTAGAGATGAAGAAAAAGCACGTGCTAAAGAACGTATTTTCTCTGTAAGAGATGATTTTGGTCAATGGGATGAACGTAACCAACGTCCGGAGTTATTTGATATGTTAAACGGACAAATAGAATTAGGTCAGAATGTACGGGTTTTTCCAATTTCTAACTGGACAGAATTAGATGTTTGGTCTTACATTAAAGAAGAGCAAATTGAAATTCCTTCAATCTATTTTGCACACAAACGTAAAACATTCTTAAGAGATGGTATGATCTGGTCTGCAGAAGACGGTATTGTATTTAGAGAAGAAGATGAGGTAGTAGAAGAAAGATTGGTTCGTTTTCGTACGGTAGGTGATATGTCATGTACAGCAGCAGTACTTTCAGATGCGGAAACTATTGACAAAGTTGTAGAGGAAATTAGAGATTCATCTATTTCTGAACGAGGTGCACGTATAGACGATAAGCGTTCAGAAGCTGCAATGGAGAAAAGAAAACAACAAGGGTATTTTTAGAATTTTCTTTAGAAAATTCTGCCCTTAGCTTTTCGCTATCGGCAATTAGCCTTAATTAATAATTTAATAGCCAGAAGCTTAAAGCTAATGGCTAACAGCATAAGAATGGAAGTACTAAAAATAGCAACGGCAGGTAGTGTAGATGATGGTAAAAGCACCTTGATTGGCAGAATGCTTTACGATACAAAATCTTTGACCAGCGATAAGTTAGAAGCAATAGAAAAGACCAGTAAGCAAAAGGGATATGATTATTTAGATTTCTCTTTAGCAACAGATGGTTTAGTAGCAGAACGTGAGCAGGGCATTACTATAGATGTTGCGCATATTTATTTCTCTACGGCAAAGAAAAGTTACATTATTGCAGATACCCCTGGGCATGTAGAATATACACGTAACATGGTTACGGGTGCATCTACTTCTCAAGCTGCGATTATATTGATCGATGCTAGAAAAGGTGTAATCGAACAAACGAACAGACACTTTTTTATTAATAACTTATTACGTATTAAAGATGTGGTAGTAGCTATTAATAAGATGGATTTGGTGGACTATTCTGAGGAAACGTATAATGCTATCAAAGCAGATTTTGAAGAGTTGATGGCGAAAAGAGACTATCAAGATCAGAAAATAACTTTTATTCCTGTAAGTGCATTAAAAGGAGATAACGTAGTAAATAAAACCGACAAGACACCTTGGTATACAGGTCCTACTTTGTTAGAACATTTTGAAGCCTTAGATAGAAAAGATATTTTCAACGTCGGTACGCCACGTTTCCCGGTACAATATGTTATCCGCCCGAAGACAGATGAGCATCACGATTTTAGAGGTTTTGCAGGTAAAGTGTATGGTGGCGAGTTAAGCGTAGGTGATGAGGTAGTAGCACTTCCATCGCAAACACGTTCAAAAATAAAAGAAATTTATTTCCACGATAAAAAGTATCACACAGCATCAAGACGTTCTTCGGTAACGATTACGTTAGACGATGAAATTAATTTAAGTCGTGGTGACATGTTAGTGAAGGCGAATGATTTGCCGACCGTAGATAAGCAATTTACTGCTACTATTTCTTGGATGGATTCATTGCCATTAGCTGCAGGAAATAAATATATAGTACAACACGGAGTCAATAAAGTATTGGCAAAAGTGGAGCAGGTACATCATAAAATTGCTCCTGATTATTCAGGTGTCGATACTAAGGCAGATTCGTTGGGTATGAATGATATTGCCCAAGTAAGTTTCCGTTTAAATAAGCCAATTTTCTACGATCAATTTAAAAATCATAGAACAAACGGTTCATTTATACTAATCGATACCAAATCGAACAGTACTGTGGGAGCGGGATTTATACAATAAATAAATCTCCTAGCCCCCAAAGGGGGAATTCAAACTAGACTTCATATTTTAATAAGTATAGTAAGCCTATAGGCATAGTAAAGTAATAAATTAATGATAACGCTTGTTTTACCCGAGTAAGTGTTCCTCCCTTTTGGGGAGGTTAGGAGGGGATACAATATGCAGAGTTTTAGAACAGAAATAGAGAATCAAGTAGTTGCGAATGATATTTTAGAATTGGAACGCAAGATTCATGAGTTCCATGGCGGCAAATTAGATGAGGAGAAATTTAGAAGCCTACGTTTGGCTCGTGGAGTATACGGTCAGCGTCAAGAGGGGGTTCAAATGATTCGAATCAAATTACCATACGGTAAGGTCACTTCTCAGCAATTGTTGCGTATTTGTGATGTGTCTGATGAGTATTCTACAGGTAGATTACACATTACTACACGTCAAGATATTCAGATTCATTATGTGGATTTGAACCGGACTCCCGAGTTGTGGTCAGAATTAGAAAAGGATGATATCACATTAAGGGAAGCTTGTGGTAACACGGTACGTAATGTTACCGCTAGTGAAACAGCAGGGGTAGATATTGATGAGCCTTTTGATGTTTCTCCTTATGCACATGCATTATTCCAGTATTTCTTAAGAAACCCAGTGAGTCAAGAAATGGGACGTAAGTTCAAGGTTTCTTTCTCTGCAAGTGATGCCGATACCGGACTTTCATACATGCATGATTTAGGCTTTATAGCTAAGCTTGAAAATGGAGAGCCAGGTTTTAAGGTAATGTTGGGTGGCGGATTAGGTTCTCAGCCAAGACATGCAGATGAATTATATAGCTTTTTGCCAGCAGATCAAATTATTCCGCTAATGGAAACGGTTATACGTGTTTTTGACCGTTACGGTGAGCGTAAGAGTAGAGCTAAAGCTAGAATGAAATTCTTGTTGAAAGATTTAGGTCTGGACGGATTTAAAGAATTGCTAGCTTCAGAAAAAACAGCGGTTCCTTTTGATACGTTTCCGATTGATCCAGAAGAATATCCTAAGGTAAAAGTTTCGCAATTAGAAGTTCCGAAAGTTGAAATAACCGATACGAAAGAATTTGAGCAGTGGAAATCTACAAATGTAATTCCGCAGAAACAACCAGGTTATGTTGCTTTGGGTATCAAAGTATTATTAGGGGATTTCTATACGGATAAGGCACGTTTGTTAGCGAAATTGGTGCAGAAATATGCAGCAGGCGAGATTCGTTTATCACTTCGTCAAAATATTTTAATTCCTTTCGTAAAAGAAGAAAGCATAGAGTTTTTCTATACGGAATTAAAGAAGTTAGGTTTTGCGGAAGCTGGTTATAATAAAGCGTTAGATATTACCGCTTGTCCGGGTACAGATACCTGTAACTTAGGTATAGCAAGTAGTACAGGTATTGCAGAAGAGCTAGAAAGAGTTATAAAAACGGAATATCCTGATTATATCAATAACGCCGATGTTGTTATTAAGATCAGTGGTTGTATGAACGCTTGCGGTCAACACAATATGGCAAATATTGGTTTTCAAGGTATGTCTGTTCGTACGAAAGATAAATTAGTTGCTCCGGCCTTACAAGTATTGTTAGGTGGTAGCACAGATGGTAACGGTCAGGGTCGTTTTGCTGATAAAGTAGTAAAGGTGCCAAGTAAAAGAGGTCCCGAAGCATTACGTTTAAACTTAAACGATTACGATGCTAACGGAGGTGATTTA
>JANQUX010000292.1 GCA_030730545.1 Maribacter sp.
AATTGTAAGTCCGCCCGTAACGATACTACCAGCAATATTTGTAATATTCGGTATGTTGTCCATTACATCTGGTAATAAACAGTTCACTGGCGCTACAAAGTTTAACCCTTGGGTGTATAAATTACTTGATCCTGCCATTGATTGGTAGGCATATACATCTTTCGAAGTTTGAACGAACATATTGGCACCTACTGTATTAGAAGAATAGTAAGTACTCGGTATTTTAAAGAACTCACCATTGTCTATTGTTGCAATTGCAGTTGTACTACCATTTACATATACATTTGTGTTATCTGCGGTGGCAATGACCAAAGGGAATTCTGTTAATCCGTTCGTGTTACCATTACCTCTTATAAAAACATAATCTTTACCTATTTTATTAATAGGCACTGGTTGGTCAATACCGGCATCTCTATGACTTTGACCATCTTGGCTACCAAAATTTATAGAACCATTACTAATAACAATATCTTTTGTAGCAACAATCGAAGCCCCGATCCAACCATCTTCATGGGCTTTAGTGTAATTATTTCCTATATAGGTCTCATATACAAAAGATTCGTTTGCATTTAAGGTTATGGTATGTGAGTTGTCTGTAATACCTGCTCTGTTGGCACCTACCCTAAATTCACAACCGGGATCATAGCCCGACAAAACAACAGTGGTATTATCTTCGGTAGCCATAATACCCAAAGTGTTCGATTTAGAAGAGTGAGTACCCTTGTTGGGTACACCGCCCCATTTAAAGTTGGTACCCATGGCTTGTCTACCCTTAGCGGTAAGTGAGGCCGCTTGCGCGCTAGAATTTCCTCTATAATTGACATAAAATTTTTCGCCACCTGCAGAAATAAAACGAAGACCGCTATTGGTAAGTACGGTACCCGTGTTATTATTGTCTACCAGTGTAATATTGTTATCACCGTTGGCTAATGTCCAAACACCTGGGTTAAGATTGTCAATAGTTATTGTTGTTTCAATAGTGTTCGATGTTCCTCTGTAGACATAAACATCAAAAGCAGTGGTTTCAGGAGTCGATAGATAGATTGCCTGGTTTTGTATACCCGCATTATTTTGACCTTGCTTCATTGGTGGTAAATAATGGAGGTCGCTTAATTGTGAAAATCCAAGGAAGGATGAAAAAGCGATTATACAAAACAGTAAACTTTTAATAGGGGATTTAATATTCTTAATCATTAGTTTGGTTTCAAGTAGTAGCAAATACAAATAAAAGGTTGTTTGACATTTTAAATAAAAATTTGTTGTAAATCTGCATTATCTGTGGTTGTGCGTTATATTTTTAGATGCCTAAGAAAAGCTTGTAGTACTAAGTGTTTAATTTCTGAGTAAATTTGACCTATGTCAGAAGAAAGATTAATGTCTAAAAAAAAACCTGCTTACCCCGTAAGTAAGGCTTTGGACGGCTATTTGGAACATTATAGCCGCAAGATTGAAATTCCTATATTTTATGACGATTTACTCCGCTTTTCTGGATCAGTCGTAGTATATGATAAAAACGATGAAGATACCCTTTGGGTCCGTGCTTATTACTCTGAATACGAAAGGCAAGAGATAGATGATAGTTTGAAAAAAGTATATTCTATTTTGCTTTCTGATGGAAGTGATAATATTCATCAATATCTAAATGTTGATGCGGTCGATTTTTGTACGTTCGGAAACTCAAAACCTTTTCGAATCAAGATCCGGAATGTGCTAAATGATAATTTCACTTATTTCTACATCATAAAAACGGATGCATCGCGTATTTATGGTTTAGAATTAGAGCATATGCTTTCGCCTTATAATCTTAACTTTTTGGTGTATAAAGACACTCTAATTGAAGAGCATATTGCAGGTATACCTGGCGATGAATTTATTAAACATAATTTGCCGCTTTGCACGCCTAGTGAAAAGGCACAGTTAGCGAAAGAATTCGTAAAATTTAATGAACGTTGCATGATCAGGCTATTGGGCGATATGAGGTCATATAACTATGTAATTGTACCTACACATGATTTTGACCATGTTGTTTATAAAATTCGTGCCATAGATTTTGATCAACAATGTTTTGAAGGAAAACTAAAAGTCTATAGACCTCAGTTTTTTAAAGAAAATTTTCAAATGGTTGAGTTGGTTCGTAAAAAACTGACCCACGATTCTGTTGATCAGTATAAATTAGAAGAACGTTCTATGGTCGCCAAGAGAATTTTAAGTTCTGGTAACAGAATTAAAAAATTACGTGCCATTTGTAAGACCGATGAAATTTCAACAGCCGAAAACATTGCCATGCTAAGAGAACAAATTGAAGTTCTTACGATGGATAAGGACTTTCAGAACTGTAAAACAATGGGAGAAGTGCTAGATTTAGCCCTGAATTTTGTTCGTAGAAATTATGAAGACGTAAGTGTAAAACAGATTATAGAACACAATATTAAAATTAATAACTAACACATGTTTTAATAGAACTCATCTTGACTTTTTCTTTTACCTATGAATTTTACATTTTACACCCTAATTTTATCATTTTTTATTTGCGTAGCTATGGCTACGCAAATAAAAAATAACTTTATTACGGCACAAAAGCCATAATTCTCGGTTCCAAACAAAAAGTCAAGATGAGTTCATAGCTAAAAATGGAAAAGCCCATTATTTTCTAAAGAAAATAATGGGCTTTTTACTTGTTGTAAGCTTAGCGTATTTAAGGAATACTAGCTCTTTTGTTCTTTATTGAAGTATACTAAGTAATAATACATTTGTCTTTCTTCGTCCCAACCTTTTTCCACATATTTCTCTGCAGATTCAGGGTTGATGAAATCCATTTTTATCTGAATATTCGTATCCAAATTAATGACGTTTTTGATTTTTTTACGCGCATCAGACACTGCTTTGTTAGCAATATCGAAAGTAGAAACATCTTCAATACTGTACTTCGGACCTTTTTCTGTTTTGTAATGTTTGAATTCTGGGATTAATTCAGGGTTTTCCATTACCTCGTTCAAAAAAGTAGACTCTTCAAAAGAATCGTTTTTTGCAAAATGGTTTACTGCACGGTTCATAAACAACACCTCTTGCTGCTTGTCTTCGGCTGGTAAAACAACATCTTTTGCGAAGTTCTGGCAAAATTTCAAGTAGTTTTTGGTCTTAAAATTGTCATCCGATAGCGGGTTTACACCTAAGAAATTTTCAATCCAATATTTGGTATCGTACTTGTTGCTATCTACAGATAATACTTTGTAACCTTCTTCTTTGTCAACATTAAAAATCAAACACCCTTTATCTAACTTATTGATGTTGATACCTTGTTGAATAACGATATCTAGGTTGCTGTTTTTTTCTTCGAACTGTATAAAATCGTGTTTTAACTCACTTTTAAATATGCCTATGGCATCTACTTTTTTATTATCTAAAAGTAAATTAGAAAGGTAGGCAACATATACCTCACCACTTTTAATATGTGGGTGGTTGGATTGTTCGAATAATAAGGAGGCTATTTTTTTAGAATTTAAATGTGCCTTCGAGTTATCTTCAAAAACTTCACTAACTATTTTGTATAATTCATTAAATTCAACATCAACTTCATTAGCTAATTTATAATAGTTTTCTTCCTTTTCTCTAAAAGGCTTAAAAAAGTATTCTTTTAATAGACCGGTGGTCTCATCGTTAAGTCTAAAGGGTTCTTCTGAAAGAAAAACACCCTCGTTCTTATTTTTGTTACCAACTCTATGTATAGAAATGCTTTCGATTTGGGTAGCATATAGGTTAATCATAAAATGTTCTAAATTAAATGGTTAGCAAAGTAATGTGAAATATTTTACACGCAGATTAATTCCAATTTTCATCGAAATCTAAATCGTCATAATTGTCAAAGGTGTCATCAAAGTCAAAAGCACTGCTCTCTGCTTCAAAGTTTTTTTCTGGCGGAGTTTCTGGTAGCTCACCAAATGAAAAAAGTACATTAGGGTAAGAACGCCCATCTTCATTTTCTTGAATATCTGCAAGTTCAACGAAAAACGTCCACATGTTCATAAAATCATACACGTAGATTAGTTTTGGGTTATTCTCGGTAACGACATCCTCTAAAAAGGTTTCGTTCATTAAGCGAACATCAGATCCAGATTCGCTCATGTCAAAAAGTGCAATCTCTTCGTCTTGTTTCCACTCTTCATCACATGTATAAAAAGATGCCATTTCATTACCTAAAAAACCAAATGCCTGGGTAATGGCATTATGAAAGTCTTCTAATGAGTTATGGGCTTCAATCTCTAAATCTCTGAATATATCTTCATCAGCGTCTAGAATAACACGAATTTTATAAATCATACTTTAATTTTTGTGGGAGGGCAAAGTTACGAAGTTTTCGAGTTTATTCTAGGCATTAATGCATCTAAAAGAATGTAGAATTGTACACCGAATAGAAGAGACGCCAATACAAGGTGCAATGGCTGACTCGCAAATGGGAAATCTAAATAGTTCATGGCAATACCCGTAAATACCTCCACTACCAATAAAAACAAGACCCAGTAAATTTTAAAGTGCCCTAAATCTAACTTCGTAATTCTGTATGCCAAGAAAGCGTTTACTAAAATGACCAGTATAGAAAATGAACGGTGAACGTAAAATAATAATTCAGGGTTTCTTAACCAGTTATCTCTTGCATCGTAACCGAAAATATCTATTTGCTCATCGATAAATTGGCGAACTTGGGTACCCATAGCAATTTGTACAAGTGTCATAATTATTGCTATAATACTGATATTCAATACCATTTTATCGTATTTAATGCGTTTGTTCTCTTCATTTGCTAAATAGATGACATACAGTAACATCGCTACGATTACCAATGCCATAAGCATGTGAACAGTGATTTTTGCGGGTTCTAAAACGGAGTACACTACTGTTGCGCCCAGCCAAGCTTGAAAAACCATGCCTACAACCACTAACCATGATAGTATGGGTATACGCTTTTTCTTCTTCCAAAATTTAATCGATATAATGGCAAGCACTAAAGTGGCAAGCCCGGCCAAGGCGCCTAAA
>JANQUX010000293.1 GCA_030730545.1 Maribacter sp.
TCGTCCATCGCCATTTGAAAGTGCCTTTTAAATTGGGGTTAGTAGCGCGAGTTATTAAAACGACTATTCCGATAATTAACATGGTATAAGTACAAAACCAAAATTGTAGGGTAGGAGGATTCAATGCTAAACTTTGAATCAAGAACTTATCATATAAACCACTTGAAGCACCCAAAAAGGTGGCTCCTATAATGGCATATATCCATTTATTGTTCTTAAAGTTTATACCCTCTTTTTTACCGATTTTAGAATATAGAAAAACAGAAAATATGATTAGAAAAAAGCCGATCCACTGCAAAAAATTAGGGCGTTCTTGATAGATTAAAATCGCACCAATAAAAGTGAAAAACGGACCAGCAGAACGTATTGGTGTTACAATAGTAATTGGCAAGTGTTTCAAAGCTTGATATGCCAATACCCACGACGAAGCCATAATCATAGATTTGATGAAAATGAAGCCGTGTGTCTTCAATGAAATATCTGACACAAATAAACCAATTGCTTCTAATTCTTCAGGATAATATTTTGAACCCAAAAACAAAGGTAAAAACAGTAAAAAACCTGTTATCAAAGTACCCAGTAATACAGAAAAAGCATCATTGCCTTGTACGGCATGTTTTTTACATAAGTTGTGTAATCCTAAAAAAAGTGCAGCTAAAAGTCCGAGGTACATCCACATAATGCGCGCGAAGATATTGGTTTTTGGTTATTCTGCCTTCCACATAAGAAATTCATATGCTATTTGTAATGCACAAAACCTGAAATATAAAAAGGGCTGTCTACAATTAGACAGCCCTTTAAAAAAAATAATCTATTTAGCTTAATAAGCCATTTTCACAATCTTCTGTGCATCTTCTGGCATTAAAGCTTGACGTTCACCCAATTTCCATCCGCGGTCTGTAAAACGTTTAGCGATTTCTTCGGCCGTACCATCATAGTCTTTAGTGTAATCAGACAACTTGGTATCTATACCTAACTTATGAAAAAATGCTTCAGTTTTTTCTATAGCAGCATAAGCTTTGTCATCAATACTACCTTCAGAAATATTCCAAACACGTTCGCCGTACTGTGCTAATTTCTCTTTTTTAGCTTCGAAATTATACTTGTAATGGCTTGGTGCGATTACCGCTAATGTACGTGCATGATCAATACCGAATAATGCCGTTAGCTCATGACCCATCATATGTACGGCCCAATCACCAGGAACTCCTTTTTGAATTAATCCGTTCAAGGCCATTGTACAGCTCCACATAAAATCTGCGGCGGGTGTATAATCGGTCGGGTCTTTCAAAACTTTTGGTGCTACTTCAACTAAAGTCTGCAAAATACTTTCTGCAAATCTATCTTGTAACGATGCGCCTATCGGTTAGGTCATGTATTGTTCTAGCACATGCGTAAAAGCATCTGTAATTCCGTTCGCCAATTGACGCTCTGGTATAGATGAAATCACTTGTGGGTCTAGAATTGAAAACTCAGGGAACAATCCTGGTCCGCCCATGGCTAGTTTCTCTTTGGTTTCCGCTCTTGTAATTACCGCACCTGAATTCATTTCTGAACCTGTTGCCGGTAAAGTTAAAACAGTACCAAAGGGCATCCCTTTTTGTGTTCTTATGGTTTTGGTTAAAATATCCCATGGGGTATCTCCCTCATAAACCGCTGCGGCTGACAAGAATTTTGTTCCGTCTATTACAGATCCACCACCAACAGCTAGTAAATACGTAATATTCTCATCTTTAATAATCTGCAATGCATTCATTAAAACAGCATATTCAGGGTTCGCCGGTATACCACCGAACTCAATAACATCAACATTTGCCAAGGCCTTTGTTACCTGCTCATAAATACCGTTCTTTTTAATACTACCACCACCGTATAATAATAATACTTTAGCATCTGCGGGGATTTCACTTTCTAATTTCGCTATAGTATCTTTTCCAAAAATAATTTTAGTCGGATTCTTAAATTCAAAATTGTTCATTCTCTTTCTTCTTTTTTATTTCTTATTGCAATTTTTTGACTGAGTACTTACTCAATTACAGTCACCATATCTTTCATTGGTTTTCTAACCTTTACCAAGTTTACCAACCAGTCTTCACTTTCATTCCTATACCCTAATGGTAAAAGAACCGCACTACGTAATCCTTTTTCACGTAAACCTAATATCTTGTCTACGGCATCTGGATCAAAACCTTCTATAGGTGTAGCATCTACTTCTTCAAATGCCGCCGCAGCAATCGATTGAGAAAATGCGATATAAGCTTGCTTTGCAGCATGATTAAAGTTTTCTTCAGCATCTTTCTTCGGGTAGGTATCTAACAACATTTTGCGATAATTTTCCCATCCTTCGTTTTTAAAACCACGTATCTCATTGGTTAAATCGAACATGTAGTTGATTCTATCTTCGGTATAATTATCCCAAGCAGCGAAAACTAATAAATGAGAACAATCTGTAATCATAGACTGGTTCCAAGCTACTGGTCTAATCTGTTCTTTTATATCTTGATTCTTGACCACAATAACTTCAAAAGGCTGTAAACCACTAGAAGTAGGTGCCAAACGAGCAGCTTCTAAAATACGTTCTACTTTATCTTCTGCTACTTTTTTACCATTCATCGCCTTAGCGGCATATCTCCAATTTAATCTATCTAATAATTCCATTTTAATCTATCTATATTTAGTTACGTTTTGCTAATTGTTCTATATCGTTTGATGTTATGATAACATCGGTATTACTCGTTGTATTTGCTAAATTCAACATTGCCTGTGCAATGCTTTCTGCATTGATAATTTTATACTTTTTCAGCGGACCAATGAATAGCGGTTGTATGGCTTTAAAAACTGACAACCCTATTTTTTCTAATACCCTTTGTTCTTCTCTTTCACCACCAATTAAAGAAGGTCTAAGAATTGAAGTATTCGGTATGGCTTGGTCGACTACTGCCTGCTCCATTTCGCCTTTAGTTCTATTATAGAATACACTACTTTTTTTATTAGCTCCCATTGCAGAAACTACCAAATATGTTGCGATACCATTTTTCTTAGCTAATTTTGCTGCCGCTACAGGTATGCCATAATCAATCTTCTTATACATCGCTTTATCTGGAGTCTTTTTGGCTGTGGTGCCTATACAACAATACACTTCGTCTGCCGTAAATTCATTTTTGAATTGTTCTAACTCCAAAAGATTACCAATGTACTGTTGCGCTTTGCTTGGTAGCCCTTCTATTCTCGATCTAGAGAATAATTTAATCGTTTCGTACCTGTCATCGATAAGTAGTTTTTCTAATAATAACCCACCTGTTAAACCCGACGCCCCTAATATAATTGCCGTCTTTTTCATCTTATTCACATACCTTAATACTGCTCCAAGCTGCTTGATATGCTTGTTCTAATTCATCTTTATCCATTTTTACCGAACCACGAATTTGAGTAATCATTAGAAAAGAAAGCGGGTTAATTGACTACGCGTACAGCATATAATCTGATAGAGGTTTTATAATGCCTTCTTTTTTACCACGCGCCCACAAATCGAGTAGGGGCTGTAGATGCTTAATGCCCTCTTGTCTGCTCTCTTCATCTATCATTGGGGTATTATCGCATTGGGCAAGAAACATGGCATTAGCGCTTTCTTTAAGTTTAAAATCCGCAATACGTTTCCAAATCACTTCAAAACCTTCTTCAACAGACATAGTCTCATTATAAGTAGCAAAAGCATAAGCCGTGTAGCTAGTCTTAACTTCTATATAGGTTTTGTTCACTAGATCTTGCTTATTTTCAAAATAGAGATATATAGTCGCCGGAGAGACACACGCCATTTTTGCAATCTTGCTCATGGGTGTCGCATGAAAACCATCATTGTTTACCAATTCTATAGTGGCATTTATCAATGCGTTTCGTTTGTCTATACTTTTTTGAAGTGCTGCCATTTTTATAATTTCAGAGTACAAAGATATAGAAAATGAACGTTCATTCTTTTTTATTAACAGAACTTTAATTTGAAAGGAAGAAATGGTAGTTAAAAAAGAATACTATCCTTATAAAATCTAAGAACATTCTGCAAACATGGTATTTCTTATTTCTATAACTTTAAGAGCTAGTATATAGGTAGTTCCCCGTACTTTTCAATTTTATATTGAATCTCTTAACTTGTTGTTCAAAATAACTATACTCAATGTATAAAATTCTATCATTAGATGGCGGCGGAAGCTGGGCTATTATTCAACTACTTACCCTAAAAGATAGATATGGTAACATAGAAGGTCGCGAGATATTAAAAAAGTTTGACCTCGTTATTGCTAATTCTGGCGGAAGTATAGTGTTAGCTGCACTTGCCGAAAATTATACTTTAGATAAGGCAATCTCCCTTTTTAAAGAAAAGCAAAATAGAGAGCAAATTTTTCATAAGAACTCTTTCAAAGATCGTTATTTTCCTGTGGATTATTTGGGACTTTTTAATGCAGGATTCGGACCAAAATATAGTGCTACCAAAAAAAAGGAAGCTTTTGAAAATCTGTTCCCTGAGATTGATAAAATTCAGATGGATGAACTGCCAACTCTTATTGGCAAAGAATCACTGAAAATTGTGGTTGCTACGTATGATGCATTAAATAACAGAGCTAAATTCTTTAAATCTTTCTCAACAAATCCTGATTCTTATGATTCTGTTAGACTTACCCAGGCTATCAACGGATCATCTAACGCGCCTGTTCAATATTTCGATTTTCCGGCACGGTTTAAAGCGAAACAAAGTGAAATATATTATGAGTTATGGGATGGCGCCCTGGGCGGATTCAATAACCCCATTTTAGCAGGAATCATTGAAGCCTATAAGCTCGGTGTAGATTTAAAAACGATTCACATTATATCTCTTGGCACCAGTAATTCATTAATGTCTTCAGATGCAAAACAAAACTTTTGGGATTGGAAACAGATTGCATTAATCTTTAGAAG
>JANQUX010000294.1 GCA_030730545.1 Maribacter sp.
AACAGGTTGATTTATCAAACTGTTATCCCGCGCAGCAAGAGCTTCATGCTTTTGCAGCTTTTTTGTTTCAAACTCTGCATCATAAACTTCTTCATTCATCCACAAGGTGTACATCAATATCAATAGTTTTCTTTGAACCGCTACCAAGGCCACTAAAGGCTTTGCTCTCTTCGGCTTAAGTCGGTTAAAAAACAACTTTAATGTCGGATTACAGCGAACACAGGTCATCGAAGACATATGTAAGGCTGCCCTGATGTGACTGTTTCCTCTTTTACTAATTCTGGCCCAATCCTTTTCAGCATAGGTTCTACGTTTCAGTACTATTATCCATAATTTAAATATCCTAAAAATTAGTAAAATCTAAAGTCAGTACCGTTTTTTTAATTTTATGGAACGCTCTCCCATCAATTTTTATCAAAATCATCCGAGCACAACCAAAGCAAACGTTGTAATAAATCAAGATGACGTTTTTCTGTGATATTCTTCCATTATTTAAAGAAATGTGCTCTAGTTTTTACTATTTTGCAGAAATTTTTAGCACTATGAGCACTGACCAAACCAAAATTTCATTAAAAGAAAAAATAGGCTACGCCTTAGGAGACGGCGCTGCCAACATCGCCTGGCGCGGTGTGGCCACCTTTTTATTCATATTTTATACAGATGTTTTTGGATTAAGCCCCGTGACCGTAGGTGTACTATTTTTAGTAGCACGTTTTAGTGATGGTATCAGCGATGTGCTTATGGGCATTATTGGTGACCGCACGAAATCGAAATACGGTAAATTCAGGCCCTGGATTTTATGGACAGCCATTCCTTTAGGAATTATTCTGTCCCTACTTTTTACGAGTCCGGAATTGTCCGATAGCGGTAAAATTGCCTATGCCTATGTGACCTATATCGTTTTTACCCTTATATACACTGCAAATAATATTCCTTATGGTGCGCTGATGGCCGTAATGACCGGTGATGATAAAGAACGTACAAGTATCGGTTCTTTTCGAATGGCGGGCGCTTTTGCAGGGGGTATGCTGGTTCAGGGCGCATTACTGTTCTTGGTTGCTTATTTTGGCAATGTAGACCCTAAGATTAAGGTCGATAAACTAGACGAAAATCAATATGAAGTAGCGGTTACTGCAACAAAAGATGTAGAGCATGTAAATGTAAAGACCGAAAATGGTATCGCCCTTTTTTCTTGGCAAGAAGCTCCGAGCGGAACAGGGGAAAATACACCCACGAATAATAAAAGCTTTACAATGGAAGAGGGTGGTGAATATACTTTCCTACTTTCTGGTGAAAAAGACATTACGCCTGATTCTATTGTTTTGATTGACCAACAGAGTGGTTATAGTACTTCAATGTATATAATGGCCGCTTTGCTAGCGCTATTAATGATGATTACCTTCTATTCAACTCGCGAACGGGTCTTGCCTCCAAAAAACCAAAAGGCGGACTTAAAACAAGATTTTAAGGACTTGGTGAAAAACAAACCTTGGCTGGTCTTATTGGGTATTGGCTTATTGTTCAACATCTACAATTCCATCAAACAAGGTATAGTCGTCATCTACTTTACCCATTATTTAAATGACCAACTGCTGTCGGCATCTTATTTGATCGCTTTGAGTTTGGCATCGATTCTTGGCGCATTTCTAACGGCGTCGTTAAGTAAAAAGCTCGGTAAACGTAATCTGTTTATTTACGCTTTGCTATTTTCTGGATTGGTCAATGCACTATTGGTATTTTGTACCCCGGAGAATATAGCTGGTATTTTCTCTTTAGGGATTATATCTGAATTAGCAGCAGCCATGTTCCCAACATTATTCTTTGTAATGTTAGGCGATGCGGCAGATTTTTCGGAATGGAAAAACGGAAGGCGCGCAACAGGCTTGATCTATTCGGCAGGTTCTTTTGCCACTAAATTCGGCGGGGGAATTGCAGGTGCCGTTATAGGCTTGGTACTAGGTGCTTTTAGCTATGATGGTCAGGATAGCAGCAGTATTCAAGGCGCTTTCCCCGGTATGGTGATGCTGATGAGCTGGGTACCCGCAATCGTGACCGTTGTAGCAGCGGGCTTGATGTTCCTGTATCCGCTAACAGCCAAGAAGATGGATGAGATTACAATTGACTTAAACCAACGTAGAGCGCTAGAAGATGCCTCTTAACACCTATACTATAATTACATGAATACATTTCCAAATGACTTTGTTTGGGGTACGGCAACGTCCTCCTATCAAATTGAAGGCGCACACGATAAAGACGGAAAAGGACCATCTATCTGGGATGCTTTTTGCACCATACCCGGTAAGATACATAAAGGCGAAAACGGTAACATCGCTTGTGATCATTTCCATCGTTTTAAAGAAGATATCCAGTTAATGAAGCAAATGGGCGTTAAGGCCTACCGTTTCTCCATTGCATGGGCAAGGATTATGCCCACAGGCAAAGATGGGGTCAATGAAGCGGGAATTCAGTTTTACTCAGATCTTATCGATGAGCTCATAAAAGCGGATATAGAACCTTGGATAACCCTTTATCATTGGGATCTGCCCTTAGCACTACAGCTAGAAGATGATGGTTGGTTGGGGAGGTCCATAGTAGATTATTTCGCCACTTACGCCAAACTATGTTTTGAGCGCTTTGGAGACCGTTGTAAAAACTGGATTACCATAAACGAAGCATGGGTAGTTGCCATTTTAGGTTATGGTCAGGGTGTTTTTGCGCCGGGTCGTATTTCAAATTCAGAACCCTATCTGGCCGCACATCATATCATTTTGGCACACGCCAAAGCGGTTCAGGAATATCGAAATAATTTCGCACAGCAGGGCGGGCAAATAGGAATGACCAATAATTGCGATTGGCGCGAACCTTTAACCGATAGTGAAGACGATAAAATTGCAGCCGAACGTGCATTACAGTTTTTCTTGTCTTGGTTTGCAGACCCTATTTATAAGGGTGATTATCCTGAAGTGATGAAAGAACGTTTGGGTGATCGTTTGCCTAAGTTTACTGCCGATGAAAAGAAAATGATAAAAGGCACTTCTGATTTTTTCGGACTCAATCACTACACGACCATGCTGGCAGCTGAAAACCATGGTGTTCCCAAAGACCAAAGTGTATATGGTAACGGGGGTATTTCAGAAGATCAAGATGTTGATCTTTCCTTGGACCCAAATTGGAAAACTACGCTGATGAACTGGGCAGTAGTGCCTTGGGGGTGTAAAAAACTTTTGCATTGGATAGCCGAACGCTATGACAACCCCGATATTTATATTACCGAGAATGGTTGCGCTTATCCTGATGCCCTGGTGAAAGGTGAAGTGAACGATGTAGAACGATTGGAATTCTATAAAAGCTATTTACAGGCTTGTCAGCAAGCTATCACTGAAGGGGTACAACTGAAAGGCTATTTTGCCTGGTCTTTTATGGACAATTTTGAGTGGGCCTCGGGTTATGAAAAACGTTTTGGTTTACATTTTGTAGATTTCGATACTTTGGAGCGTACACCTAAAGCATCAGCTAAATGGTTTGCTAAGGCTATTGGTAGTCAGAGTGCTGATGTTTAAATAGACGTAAATACAAGTATTTTTTTCAAATTTTCGAGCGCTGTAGGTCTTGAAGATCTACTTGAAAGAAGCAACGAAAAACCTAATGGGCTACTGAAGCCCCTTAGGTTTTTTTGGCATGTATACGTCGCAAACATTAGCCCTTGAGTTGGTGTCAAGAACCCTCATCGCTACTGATATTCTCATAGTCTTTAGGTATCCTATATTTCGCCACTCATATTGTTTATTTAGAATTAGGTAAAATTGGCACCTTTTAAATGGTGTAGGTCAATTTGTGTTAAAGGGGTTGATAACTCTTCATAATAAGTATTTTACGAATACGAAAGAAAACTTATTTTTATGAAGAATCTATAAATGGAATAGCATCAATGATGCTATCCAGTTGTTGTAAAACATAAGAATGAGAATAGATTATAAAACAATAGATAAATATTTGAGAGATAATCAAACAGATAATTCTTGTGGACATACTAACACGAATATTGACCCAAAAGAGTTTGAGGAAATTGGAAATCTATATGATGATACTTTTGGGTACTTATCTTATCTCTGCCTGAAATCGGAATCAGAATCAGAAGAGTTTCTAGGTTCTTATCCACTACAAGATTGTAAGATATTAGAATGCAAGACTTGCAAACAAATTGTTTTCTTTCACTATAATGATGGAGGAATAGCCCCGCGACCAGAATATTTCTTAGCGAATTATAATGCCCAATATCTAGAAGAACCAGCGGTCAAATCCGTTTCCATAAAGACTAGTAACTATCAAGAATTTATAACTGATTTTGGGTTAGAGGAACAAGACAAAAATAAAAACTCTGGATTTGAACCATATAAGAAAATTATGGACAAAGCATCAACCTACCTCTTTAACTATAGAGAATATAAAGGAAAAAACGGAATGGATGCCAACTTTGACATTGTTGGGTCAAGAGAGTTTTTAAGAGAGATAAATCAGTGGATAGAAAACAGAAATGAATAAACGTTTTACAACAAAGAACTGAGGTAAAAAACAAACAAATTCTTCCTTAATTTGAGACATTATTATTCCACGCTCATAGATTCAATAAACAGATTCTTGAGCTTTTTTTATTCAATTAATCTGCTATTTATCTAGGCAATACAGAAACGTAAGTTTCATCATATGGCCTGCCAGATTTTGCGATAGCAAAAGACTGCTTTAATAGTTTGTTGGCAACGGCTATCAGTGCCAATTTCTTGCTCTTACCCTTGTTCACGATTCGCTCATATACCTCTTTGCATGCCTTGTTGTGTTTACAGGCATTGAAAGAACATAGAAACAGTAGATTACGAAGCTTTCTATTGCCGACCTTACTTATTCGCGCACGACCTCTTACACTGCTCCC
>JANQUX010000295.1:0-1919 GCA_030730545.1 Maribacter sp.
ACGCTTTTCCTGTTACTGCTGCAGAAACTTGTTGATGCCCCATATTCATGGCGACCTTATCCATCCCTTCTAAATAATCAACACTTACAAAAATATTGCTTGGGTCGATTTCAGTACCATCAGCATCTGTTACCGAAACATTATAGGCGATTTTCTGGCCTGGCAAGTAAAAAGCCGGTGCACTGTCACCTAATGATATGGCAACTTCTGGTCTTAAGTTACCAGCAACAATACTTGTACTTTCGCTGATTGCCTCTTCTCCTTTATCATCTGCAACGGTCACTTTTAATTTATAAACACCGGCATCTGCATAGGTATAACTTACATTTCCTTCAGTAGTTTCTTTGGTGTCGCCGTTACCAAAATCCCCTATATACTTCATGGCATCGTCTTCTCTGTCACTAGCTTCTACTGTCGCGTTTACGGTCAACGGAATTTTACCTGCTGTTTCACTAACAGTTACTTCATTTATTAATGGTGGTCTATTTCCGCCATTGAATTCGATATATCCTAAAGCAGAATTTGCATTTTGTGAGAACCAACCACTACCGTATTCTAGCAGGTAGATTTTACCGTTAGGACCTACTTCCATATCAATTAAGTTATTGACCTTGACCTCGGGAGCAAACGGTTCCATTTTACTGAAATCTCCGTTTTTATCTAAATGCACGGCGAACATCCATCCACGCATCCAATCATAAATGATCACCTTACCGTCATAATAGCTCGGTAGTTTCTCATCACCTTGAAACATATCTGAATAATTGGTAGGACCTGCCATTGCATTTCTACCACCTGTGTTAGTTTGCGGAAAATCTTGAGAATCGTCATATGGATAATATACATACGCCGGCATTGCAGGTGGTAATTCTGTTAACCCTGTATTATTACGAGAGTTGTTTATAGGTTTTTCTGGATCAAAAGCTTCTCCATTTTCACCGGTTTCGTAATTATAGGCATTATAGGCGAAATTGTTACCAATAAACAATGGCCAGCCAAAGTTACCTGCCTTTTTAGCCTGGTTCATTTCATCATAGCCTCTTGGTCCTCTAGTGCCTAAACTATCTGCTCTTGCATCAGGACCAACATCGCCCCAATACACATATCCCCTTTTCATATCTACAGATATTCTATACGGATTTCTATGACCCATAGTATAAATTTCAGGCCTCGTTTTATCTGTACCTACCGGGAATAGGTTTCCTTCAGGAATTTCATACGTACCATCTTCTTTTACTTTTATTCTAAGTATCTTACCACGTAAATCGTTGGTATTACCAGAAGAACGACGCGCATCGTACTGTTCATGACCAGGTGTGTCGTTTAAAGGTGCAAACCCATTATTTACATATTTAACATCTTTCTCGTTAAACGGCGTTGAGTTATCACCTGTTGAAAGATATAGTAAGTTATCTGGACCAAAAGCTATGGAACCACCGGTATGACAGCAAATCTCTCTCCGGCTATCTACATCCATAATTACCTGTTCGGACGCTACATCGAATTTACCATCTGCAAACTTAAATCGTGATAAACGGTTTACCCATTTATCTCCTGTTGGTGCATAGTACAAATATATCCAATGGTTATTGGCGTAATCTGGATCTTTTTGCAAACCCATTAATCCTTCTTCCGCATTTACACCGGGTGTGTTCAATGTTTTGCTATAAACATCAAGTTTAAGAACTTCGCTAAGTGCTTTTGTCTCATCATTGTATAACATTACTTCTCCCCTACGCTGGGCCACCAAAACATCTCCGTTAGGTAGAACAGCCATTTCTGTAGGCTCAAAAAACTGACCTTCGCTCAATGTAACTTTAGCAAAACGATCAGCTTCTGGTGGAATTTGAGAGGTAACTTTAGAATAATCTAAATTTAAGTTTTCACCGATGGCATATTGAATTCCGCCTAACAAATGC
>JANQUX010000295.1:1929-4883 GCA_030730545.1 Maribacter sp.
ACAAATGCTTTAAAAATAAATCTTCGGTAAAACTGGCATCTGCATGTCCACCTCCTGTGTAAAATGCACGTCCGCCGTCAAAATCATGATACCACGCAATAGGATGAAAATCTCCGTTTGTACCGCCTTCATAAGTTGACTCATCTAAAGTCATAAGAACGTTTATGTCGGGATTGATGTTTTTGTAATTATACAATTCATCAGTTCTATTCCACACCGTATCGGTAAAAAACTGTGTAGCAACGAAATTCTTGTCCTTTATAATAAAATCTGCCGTTGGCATTCCCCGTGGGTGACTCAAAAATTGAGCTCCTGCCAAGTCATTGTACCAACCCCAGTCATATTCGGTATCTGCCGCAGCATGAACACCTACGTAACCTCCGCCTGCTTGAATATAGCGCTCAAAAGCTGCTTCTTGAAATTGATCAAGTACATTACCAGTAGTGCTCATAAATATAATCGCAGAATACTGTTTTAGATTTTCATCAGTAAATAGTTCGGCATTCTTAGTCGTATCGACCGCGAATCCGTTTTCTGCTCCTAACTTTTGAATAGCAGCAATTCCGGCAGGAATCGATGCATGTTTAAAACCCATAGTTTTTGAGAATACCAAAACCTTAGGTTCTCCCTCTCGTTTATTGCCACCACATGAGACAATAATAAGCGCAAAGCCCAAAAGCAGCGCAATGAAGATTTTTTTTATACGTAATTTGTTGTTGTTGTTTAGTTGATTTTAGAATTTATAAAAATAGGGCGCGCATCTGTATTAACCAATACTTTCTGTGTTAATCATTGTACATTTATAATAAATTATTACCCATTTAATAGAATTATGATAAATAAACCCGAGTTATATTTTAAAAATGATATTGAATTTAAGAATTGGTTACATAATAACCATTCTGATCATTCGGGAGTTCATCTCATTTTCTATGCTGTTACACATGAAAATGAAAGTATGCGATGGGAAGAAGCTGTACAAGTTGCTCTTTGTTACGGGTGGATAGATAGCACGGTAAAAAGCTTAGGCGACGGAAAAAGAAGACAATATTTTTGCCCACGGAAACCTAAAAGTGTTTGGAGTAAAGTCAACAAAAACCACATAAAAAAGCTTACAGCTAATGGAAGAATGCATGCTGCAGGATTGGCTTCAATTAAAATTGCAAAAGAAAATGGCTCTTGGACTTCTTTAGACGATGTAGAAAATGGAGTAATACCTGAAGATTTACAAATTGCATTTGACAAAAACCCCGATGCATTTAGCAATTTTAAAAACTTTACCCAAAGCCAACGTAAAAGCTACTTATACTTCTTAAATCAAGCGAAGCGTCAAGAAACTAAAACTAAAAGAATCAAAGAGATTATAGACCATTGCGCTGAAAATTTAAAATATAGAAATGGTGGCGGTTGGCAAACTAAGAAGTAGTTAAATACATTATAACTCCCGAAACAATCATACTTTACTAATTGTTAATTAAACCTTATTTTTGCAATCCTTTTGTGGTGTACCAAGCCAACGTGTTTCCGTTATTGGTTTTCCCGAAGATGTATTTCATGTCTAAATTACCTAAAGAACATCAGTTCTTAGATCTATCTGATTACGGTAGGCCTCTTGCTTTTTTAATTGCCAACCGTTTAAAAACAACCATATTTACACCAATACACGTTACAATGGCCTTTACGTTCTGCGGACTTTTGGCAATTGTTTCTATTTTGAACGGATTTTACTGGTCAGCACTAATTTTCTTACTATTTAAATCTGTTTTAGATGCAGCAGATGGCGAACTGGCACGATTGAAGAATACCCCGTCGCATATTGGTCGGTACTTTGATTCAATTTCAGATTTTATACTAAATCTGCTTTTCATGCTTTCTATTTGGTATATTACCAATAGCAGTATTTACTTAGTGCTGCTAGCATTCGTCGGACTCGAATTACAAGGAACGCTCTACAATTACTATTATGTAATTTTAAGAAATAAGCATGATGGCGATACCACAAGTAGGGTATTTGAAAATAAAACACCTACTGCGCTTCGCGGCGAAAATCAACAAACGGTAGACTTACTATATCGCATTTACTCATTTTGTTATGGTCCTTATGATCGTATAATTTATGGTCTTGATAAGAATGCTATAAAAGGAAAGCATCAACCTAATTGGTTAATGACAGCGGTCTCTACATTTGGGCTTGGTTTTCAATTATTACTCATTGGGCTGTTTTTAGTATTGGGTTTAAAAGCCTTTATCATTCCCTTTTTCATAGGGTATAGTCTATTAATTTTTGTATTTATCTTGACCAGGCAATTATTGAATGGGTAATTATTTTTACCTTTCTGAATCAACCAAAAACAACATGAATATTTCAATTAAATTAAAACAGACTTGCCTAGCGTTGTGCTGCTTAACATTTCTATTATCATGTAAATCTGAACCAAAAATCACCTATGATGTCATTATAAAAAATGGTCATCTTATTAATTTCGAAGATGGTTCTGCTTCTATTTCCAACATTTTAATTACCGATAATAGAATTGTTAAAATAACTTCTGATGTTGATTTAACTACCATAGAAGCTAAATCTGTTATTGATGCAAAAGGGAAATTTATTGTACCTGGTTTTTGGGATAACCATACGCATTTTAGAGGTGGTGATTCTTTAATTGATGCCAACAAGAACTTCTTGAAACTTTTTATGGCTAACGGAATTACAACAGTACGTGATGCTGGTGGCGATCTTACCTCGTCTGTTCTAGAATGGAGAAAAGCTATAGCAAAAAATGAACTTGTAGGACCTACTATTTTTACATCGGGACCTAAGATTGACGGACCAGGTGGTACTTGGGCAGGTTCTCTAGAAGTGGATAGTGACGAAGATATATCTAAGGCTTTAGATTCTCTACAAGCTATACCGTCTGACTTTGTGAAAATTTATGATAGCCGTATTTCGGGTG
>JANQUX010000296.1 GCA_030730545.1 Maribacter sp.
ATACCCATTAGCGCCCGAACTAATAGATTTTAATATGTATTCTTCTGAGTCGTGCATGGAAAGTATAATAGTCTTCACGCCGGACTTACTTTTGGTCAGTTCAGCTACGGCATCAATACCGTTCATGACGGGCATTCTAATATCGATGATTAAAAGATCAGGATTTACCTTGCCTACCAATTCAATAGCTTCTTTACCGTTCGATGCTTCACCGATCACTTCTAAATCAGATTCGGACTCCAACAAAGAACGGATTCCGTCCCTAACCAAAGCGTGATCATCTGCCAATACTATTCTTGTTATTTCACTCAAAATATAGGTAATTATACGTACCCTGCTAAATTACATATTTTAAAAACAACAATACGGTCTACACAACCAATGCTGCATAGACCGTATAACTAACTAAATTCTTGTAAAACTTTATTCTTTTTTGGTATTCAAAAACTGAGGCTTAATGGTTAACTCTACCCAAGCCCAATTTTGGCTACTTGCCGCTAAATCTTCTGTAACTCCTTTTAGCTCATACATACCGTCCGCAGCAAACATTTGAGAATACCCAACTGCTAACCCATAACCATTGAAAGCCTTTGAAAAGACCAAGTCAATTTCTGTACCCAATGATTTTTCTCCGCTTGGCAATTCTTGTTCTCCACTAAAATTTAAGACTTTAACCAGTAAGCTAGATTTCTTTCCTAAATCGAATTTTGCACTGGCGTGAATATCAAATAGACCTACAGAATTTGCGTGGTTACCTACGTAGAAATAATCCATGAATCCGTTAAACTTATGATTGGTTCCGTATAATGGAAAGAAGGCTCCAGTTTCGCCAGGTTCACCATCATTACCGCTGATTACTTCAGTTCCCAGACCTAAGGCTACTTTAGGGCTAGCTTTATATCCTAGCTCCAAGCCTAGTAAATAAGCACCTTTAACATCTAATTCACCTTGTCTTTCACCGGTTTGGATAAATGCATTTGCCTCTGCATTAAATTTACCTGCTTTATAACCCAAATGAGTACCTATAGTTTGTAAACTGCTTACACCATCTGCAGCGCTATCAGTATCAAAATTCTGGAAACCATTATTTAATGCCAATATACTACCGGAGAATTTATCCCATTGTTGTTTCGCATATAAGTATTGCATGGTTTTATAGGTAAAAAACCCTGATGTATTATACGCTGTACCTACAGATTGAAACCCTGCTGGGTTATCAAAATCTTGACTAAAAGCAAGACCTACATCTAACATAAACTTATCTTTCTTGTACTTTAAAAGTCCTGCATCATGGTTTCTACCTTGTTGTGCCCAATCCAATCCGCCAAAAATACGTTGGTCATCATAAGAGATAACTTGTCTACCCAATTTTGTAGACCACCCTTTACCCAAATTAATATTTGCCCATGCTTCAAACACTGCAAAAGAATCGTTCTGATCATCAGGTAGAATTTGTCTATTTTCTCCCCAAACCATCACATCTTGTATGCTTAAATAAAACTGATAAGCCTCAGTTTCATACTTTGCATTTAAACGTGCACGGGTAGAAATTGCGAAACCAGCATCTGCGGCATCGGGAATTAAACTACCAAAACCATGTCTATATTCTGTTCTTGGTCTAAACTGACCGTCTAATGTAAATTGGGCATAAATTGAATTTGCTGCCAGAAACAATAAGGTGATTAGTAAATATTGCTTTTTCATAATTTTAATTTTAATAATTGAGTTAGTTAATGGTTAGTGTTCTAAAAAGTCTATTAGGTGTTTTCTATAGGTGTAATAATCATCGTTCTCTAATACAGACTTACGAGTACGCGGTCTTTCAAAATCAATGGAAAGGATGTCTCCTATTTTTGCCTTTGGTCCACTGGTCATCATAATGACACGATCTGCTAGAAAAATAGCTTCATCAACATCATGTGTAATCATAACCGCGGTAATTTTCTCCTTGTTCCAAATCTCTATAAGAATATCTTGTAATTCTCCCCTAGTCAGTGAGTCTAACATTCCAAAAGGTTCATCTAACAACAATACTTTTGGCTTAATAGCAAATGCTCTAGCAATACCCACACGTTGCTGCATACCTTGAGATAACTCTGCTGCTTTTTTGTGGAAGGCATTCTCTAGACCTACTTTATGTAAATAGTATTTTGCAATGTCTTGGCGCTGCCCTTTTGTTGCATGCGGAAAAACTTGATTTACCCCAAGTAATACATTCTGCAAGGCAGTCATCCATGGCATTAAACTTGGCGACTGAAAAATAACTCCCCTATCTGGACCCGGACCTTTTACAGGATTTCCTAAAACCGAAATATTACCTCCGGAAATTGGATTTAAACCTGCTATCATAGAAAGCATGGTTGTTTTACCACAACCTGAATGCCCTATAATTGTTACAAATTCTTCTTTTAAAATTTGAAGATTCAAGTCTTCGAGCACTACGTAATCTCCCTTTGGCGTTGGGTATACCTTTTTTAAATTAGAAAGGTCAAGCATTACTTTTGATGGATAGACAATGCCATTCTCTGAATATACTTCGTTAGCTTGTTGTGTTGTGTTCATATACTATTTCTTTAGGCTACAAAGCTTTTGGGAGTAAGCTCTGGAAGTTTATATTCTACGTCAGAAACTGTCTTTCTTTCATCACCTATATCCATTAAGTATTCGATGATGGAGTTTCTTGTTTTCTTGTATTCAGGATTATCGTTCATTGCCGTTTTATCCCTTGGTCTTTCAATATCAATCTTAAACTCTGGACCTAAAGTGGCATTCGGACCTGGTTTTAATGGAATTATTCTATCTGCCATATAAATACCTTCATCAACATCATTGGTAATCAGCAATGCGGTTCGCTTGTCTTGGCTCCAAATATTTAAGATTTCATCTTGTAAATTTCCTCTTGTCAAAGCATCTAATGCTCCTAAAGGTTCATCCATAATGATCATTTCAGGATTCATGGCCAAAGCACGTGCTACCGCAACCCTTTGTCGCATTCCCCCTGATAATTCTTTAGGTCTCTTATTAATTGCCGGACTAAGATTTACCATGCCTACGTAATTTTTCACTATTTCCATCAAGGCTTTTTTATTCTCCTTAGGAAAAGCTTCTTTTACCGCCATGTAAATATTTTGACCCACTGTCAACCAAGGTAACAGCGAATAGTTTTGAAAAATCACACCACGCTCATGACTAGTCTCGGTTACCGGAACTCCTTTAAAAAGAACCTCTCCGCTAGTTGGTTGCAAGAGCCCGTTTATAAGATTTACTAAAGTGGTTTTTCCACTTCCGGTAAATCCTACAATAGCTACAAACTCACCTTCATCCATAGTCAGGTTAATATTGGAAAGTACTTCTGTACTACCATCTCCCTCACCATAGGTTTTATAAATATTATTTAGTTCTAAATATGCCATGTTCTATCTTTTGAAAGCGTTATGCCATTTCATTTTTATTGAAAGAAACCATATTCTGTACAGCAAGCATTAGTCTATCTAACAAGAAACCAATGATACCAATAACGAACATTGCCACAATGATTTTTGAGTTAGAATCGTTAGCACCGTTCTGAAATTCTTCCCATACGAAAAGACCTAATCCTTGACTTTGTGCTAAAAGTTCAATGGCAATCAATACCATCCAAGCAACGGATAGCGTAATTCGTAGTCCTGTAAATATTAATGGTAAAGAGGATGGCAAAATGACTTTGAACACTTTCTGGAACGTACCTAGCTTTAATACCTTGGCAACATTGATATAATCTTTATCTACCGACGAAACTCCCATTGCCGTATTGACCAACGTTGCCCACATGGCACAAAGACCTACACTAATAAATGAGATTACAAATGCATTATCAGAACTGTCGCCGATATACAATGTCTTTACAATCATAAAAACCAACAGGTACCATACAACTGGCGATACTGGTTTAAAAATTTGAATGAACCAGTTGAAGGCGCTTCGTAATGACGGACTAAGCCCTATAACTATCCCGATAGGTACTGCGATAAACATTGCTAAAAGAAAACCGGCAAATACTGTTTTTATACTTGTTAAGACTATGTCTACAAAAGAGGCTCTACCTGTATATACAATTGGATCTTGACCTTGAGAAATCATTTTCTCATTAGTGACCGCCATTTTCTCAACAAATGCCGCTTTATCTGCACGTATAACTTTATGGTCCGCTATCAAAGATTGTAAGGATGCCCATACTTGAGAAGGCGATGGCAAGGTATTGGGCTGGCAAGTACTGTCGCCAGATTCAATACATGCACGTTCAGCAACTGCAGCCGCTTCTCCCTGTTCTTGCAGGGCTATTTCCACTCTGTAATTTGCCTCTTTGTTATACAAGGCTTTAGAACCCATCTGCCATAAACCAATAAACAATAATATGGATAGAAGAGTTATACCAGTATTTTTTAAGGATTTTATAATACCATCTTTTTTAATACTTGGCGTAAGTTTCAAAAGCATTTGCTTCAAACTAGAAGTCAAACTATTTTCGTTTTTTAAGACCATTTCTTGTTCCATACTATTTAATTTAAGGTCAATGAATTACTTTAATTATTTCTTGTCTTTGTTGCCGATCGAGAAACTGTTGATATACCCAATTGGATCCTTGGCATCATAGCTTGTACCATCTATAAAATCTGAAGTGGCTGCTTTGAAACCATCTGTATCTGGAATATCTGCTGCAGGAATCTGCCCTTCTGCAACCAAAAGATCTGCTGCTTTTTTCCAAATATCCGGACGGTAAATGTCTTTAATGGTAGAAGCATACCAATCTGATGATTTTGATTCAGGAATTTG
>JANQUX010000297.1 GCA_030730545.1 Maribacter sp.
ATTGATTGGCGGAGATAAATCTACCCAACAAAATGACATTGCGAAAGCGAAAAGTATTTGGAAAGAATTAAATAAATAAAAATGGGAACTTCAAAATTTGAAATAGCTGATTATTTAGAAAGCAAAGAAATGATTGCAGAATATCTAAATACGGTTTTAGAAGAAGGGGATAATTCAGATGTAATAAATGCAATCGGAAATATCGCAAAAGCGATTGGTATGACAAAAATTGCAGAGGAAACTGGCTTGAGTAGACCGAGTTTATATAAAGCATTATCAGATGGAGCAAAACCTCAATTTGCCACAATTATGAAAGTATTAAAAGCAATAGGAGGACAAATCCAAGTGAATCCAACATCAGTATGAAAAATAACGAACCACAATAGTGTCTTTTTACAATCTAAGTTTCATATACGGAGATGTTCTCCCACAAATAAAAGCTAAAAATTTTAGCCAAACCGAGTAAAGATGTAAGTACAACAAAAGCAAAATTGTGTTAATTTCCTACTTATTAGTATCTTACCTATCTATGCCTGATAAAATACATCTCGAAAATATCTTGTTTTTAGATATAGAAACCGTCCCTGAAAAAAGTTCTTTTGACCAGTTAGATGAAACTACACAAGAACTGTGGGCGCACAAATCTCAATACCAAAGAAAGAATGATGTAACCGCAGAAGAGTTCTACGAGCGCGCTGGCATTTGGGCAGAGTTCGGTAAAATTATTTGTATATCTGTAGGTTATTTTACCTTTCAAAAAGAAGTGCGTAGTTTTAGAATCACCACGTTTTATGGAGAAGAAGCTAAGCTATTACAGGACTTCAAAGACTTATTAGACGAGCATTTTAGCCATGTTAAAAATGTACTCTGTGCGCACAATGGTAAAGAATTCGACTTTCCGTATATCGCTAGAAGGATGATTATTCACGGTATATCGCTACCTCAAAAACTAGATTTATTTGGCAAAAAACCATGGGAGGTTCCGCATATAGACACCATGGAGCTTTGGAAATTTGGCGACTACAAACATTATACTTCACTAAAACTTATGGCACATGTGCTGGGTATACCTTCCCCTAAAGAAGATATCGATGGCAGCATGGTAAGGGTGGTGTATTACGAAGAAAACGATTTAAGCCGAATCGTTACCTATTGCGAACTAGACGTATTAACCACTGCTCAGGTCTATTTAAGATTAAGAAATCAAGATCTTTTAACCGATAATGAAGTAAAGAAAGTAGCTAATTCATAGAATCGCGTTAAAATTATCATCCACCGATATAAAAACAGCACTAATGATGTAATTTTGTTAGTAACTACATTTATTCAAAACGAGCCATACCTATGAAAAAAATCATCTTATTATTATCTGTAGTCATAGTACTGGCAAGCTGTTTACAAGAAAAGGAAATAAGCTCTATACACCCTGAAAACTGGTCTAAGAGAAAAATTACCATGAAGGTTCAAGATTCTTTAGAGCACGGTAAATCTTATCTATCGATTTATTCTCAAATTTATAGCAGCTCTGAGCATAAGACCCATAATTTAACCGCTATGGTCAGCTTACGAAATACAAGCGATGTCGATACTATATACCTTTCTAAGGCCGAGTATTTTGATACCCATGGGGTTTCATTAAGAAATTACTTCAGCCATCCTATTTATTTAGCCCCTTTAGAAACGGCTGAAATTATTATTGACGAGATGGATATTGAAGGCGGTACCGGTTCGAACTTTATTTTTGAATGGCAAGCACCAAAAGATTGCCCAGAGCCATTATTCGAAGGTATCATGAATTCTACCGTTGGCCAACAAGGACTCTCATTTACTACACAATCTAGAAGAATAAAATAGTTTTCTAGTACTTATAGAATTTTGTGCTTTTGTTGATATTCGAATCTTGAATTTGTAATATATACAAACCTGAAGGTAAATCTGAAACGTTGATTCTAGCATCTGATGCTTTATCCATTTTCAATGCCACACCACCGGTACTCATTATTCTATAGGTAGCAGTATCAGACGTTTTTACATTCAATTGTATTTCATCTACCGCAGGGTTAGGGTATACGCTAAACGGTATATCAGAATCTGCACTTAACGCATGTAAAGTTTCTAACTCGGTATCTTCACCATTAAAAGTAAATGTTGCTACTTCACTGAATTCAGAAGCGATGTTCTGTGAGCAGAATGTTCTTAATCTAAAAGAATAGGTAGTATCGATCAATAATCCCTTCCAGCTGAAGTTATTTACAGAAATATACTCTGTAGTCCATTCTTGTTGGTGAACTTCTTTATACTGAATTTCATAAAGTGCATCTTCCGAAGCATTCCAAGCTAATTTTACAGTAGACATCTCAGCTTCATCAAGGTTAACTTCTGGGGCATTTATAGAACATGTCGTCATAGCAACACCTGAAACGATCAATGAAAAATCTTGCATAGCGTTTACTAGTTCACCTTTATGGGTAACGGTAATAGTATAGGTACCATTTGCATTAGGTATTTCAACTCTTTCAAAAGGATCTACCAAATTATCGCCTTTTGTTGCAGGGCTATTTGCCTGTGCAGGATTCAATTTCCAAGGTAAAAAAGTTTGTCCGTTTTTAGTGATTCTGATATCAAGATCATTTACCAAAGCGGCAGTAGTATTATTTAACTGACCAGAATTAATAAAACTAGATTGTACATCTGTCCAAGAAATTGAAGCGATCAATGTTTCGTTACCTTCTGCAGTTACATCAAATGAAAATGAATTTCCGTTTTCTAAAGTCTCTTCAGCGATATGACTAGAGAAATCTTTGTTGTTTAAAACCTCAGCCGCATTTTTTGCATTCATAACTCCCCAGCCCATTTTATAATCAGGACCTTCTGTATCAATATCATCGGCAGTATGTAACGCCAACCCTTTTAAGGTCGCAGCTTTCATATACTCACCATATAATTCTTTGTTATACTGTTGTAACAATAATAAAGACCCAGTAACGCCTGGTGTCGCCATAGAGGTACCAGAAGAAGTGTTATAGCTAGTATTACTAATCGCATCGGTTGATAAAACAGCACTACCGTTACCGGCAAGATCTGGCTTAATTCTACCATCATCAACCGGACCGAAGCTACTGTAAGCAGAAACATCGGCACTTTTTAAATTTCCGTTTCCGTCAATCTTAGAATTAGCGGCTGCAACGGTAATATTGTTTTTAGAAATGGTGAAACCTAACAGTACATCAAAACCATCTGCTGTTTTACCATAAGAAGGTGTTTCGTTATCTCTACTCTTTTGTGCATTACCTGCAGCGGTAACCATTAAATAATAAGGAGCGTTGTACATGATTTTGTCCCAATCTTGAGAAACTTTAGTATAAGCGCCAAAATACCAGTCTGGCACACGATCAGCTTTAATACCGTAAGAGTGGTTAGAAATTAGAAGTCTGTCAGCAGCAGCTTCTGTCACTTCAATTTTATCTCTTGTCCAATCATGAGATATTACATTGGCCATATTAGCCACACCTCTAGCGTCTTTTTTAAGTCCCGTAGAAATAATGCTTCCAGAAACTCTAGTTGCGTGTGCATCAACCTCAGCATTACTATCAGCAATAGTAACCCTAGATGCATATTCAATATGGTTCTCTAAGGCAACACCAGCATCCCACACACCAACATTCATTCCGTCACCATCTAAATTCAGTCCCATTAAACCATCGGTGTTCAATGTACTTGCTCTAGACACCATACCAGCTTCATCAGAATACGTTTCATAATATAAAGGACTACCATCTACCCCTATACCTTGCAATTCTATTTTTTTACCGTTCGCTAAAGTTTCCTTTATTTTCCAATTGTTCAATTTTGCCGCCTCTTTAAGATGAGTTCTTTCAAGAGCATACTCAGAAACCAAATTAGATTTGAAATTTGCCAATTCGGTTCTCTTATTGTTTTCAGCAATTTTTAATCGTTGTTGAGAATTTTGTGCAGAAGCAATTTGTATTGACGAGAACACAAAAAATAGCAGTATTAAGATACTACTTGTACGGTAGGTTGAATTGTAGGTAGTCAACATAGGTTTAAAATTGTAAGATTTGGACTACAAATATATAAACCTATTAGTGTGTTCGGTGAATGAACACTTTTATTCGACGAATTACCTAAACATTAAGGTGAATCTGTTGTGAAAACATTAATTTATGATGTGTAAGATTTTTCTCTCGTTTAAGTGTGATTTAAGAATTAAATGTAAACACCGCATAAACCGGAAAATGGTCGCTATACCCACCCATATAACGATCAGATACAAATGTTCTGTAGGGCGTACCTTTATATTTACCTTCTTTCTCTTTTAAAGATTGATGATCATAGATGGCAGCAGCATCAAAACTGTGGGTATTCTTTTGGAATTTAAAAAAAGAATTTGAAATCAAAATTTGGTCGAACATATTCCATTTACTACCATAAACAGATGACCCTTTACTATTAGGTATATGAATCTTCTCAAAAGGATTAAATAGACCGGCCCCTTCTGTCATCGTTTGAAGACTTGTTGAAGACGGATCATCATTAAAATCGCCCATTACAATAATATTGGGATCCAATTCAGTTTCCTTTATTATTTTAATTTTCTCAACTATTTCGTTGGCAGCGATTACACGCTTATATTCAGTTTCTACCCCACCGTCTCTTCTAGAAGGCCAATGATTTACAAATACATGCACCAACTCTGTATTAAGCTCTCCCTTTACATATAGTATATCTCTGGTTGTATCTCTAACTCCGCCGGCATTATCGACTAATAA
>JANQUX010000298.1 GCA_030730545.1 Maribacter sp.
GGTGGTATGCCACCGGTAGCACCTATGGAGGCTTTTGAGCCTGCAGATGATTTAAATGAAGAAGATCATGATGATCTTCCTTTCTAAGAATTATACTACTTTTTAGTAAGGCGTAATGTACCGTATAATATAAAACTTGTTTAACTTAAATGGTTAAACAAGTTTTTTGTTTTAAGACCTTTTATTTACTTTGAAAAAAATTAAAAGCAACAAATAGTCATGTATTTTTTAACAGATGAGCTTGTGTTTCCTCCAGTAGATGAAGCCAATGAAGAAGGCTTGTTAGCAGTGGGTGGAGACTTATCTCCAGAACGTTTGCTTTTAGCGTACCAAAGCGGAATTTTTCCATGGTTCGATAACGATTCTATTATTTTATGGTGGAGTCCCGATCCTAGAATGATACTCTACCCAGATCATATCAAAATTTCAAAAAGCATGAAGAAAGTTATTCGAAGCAATCAATTTCGATTAACTAAAAATACGTGTTTCAAAGAAGTGTTAGAGTATTGCTCGGCTGTACCAAGAGAAGGGCAAGATGGCACTTGGATCACTGATGACATGAAAAATGCCTATATAAAACTTCATGAAAAGGGAATTGCAAAATCGTACGAAGTTTGGGAAGGCGATACCTTAGTAGGTGGTCTATATGGTGTAGATTTAGGATATATTTTTTGCGGAGAAAGTATGTTTAGTTTAACGGCTAATGCTTCAAAATTTGCTTTCATTAAATTAGCTGAAGAATTAAAGGCCAAAGAATATCGCATAATAGACTGTCAATTACATACCGATCATCTAGAAAGTATGGGGGCACAAGAAATTTCTAGACAAGAGTTTGTGAAATTTTTACAGTGATATAACGAAGCTATTTAGCAAAAAGAAAACATGTTCGGTGTTTTCGGTATAATTCTCCATTCTAAACTGCACGCCTAATTGGGCTTTTAAATGTTCTGAAATTGACCAGCCTATTTGAGATGTGATTCTTTGGTCGTACATGGGTTTTATACTTTTGCCTATACTTAATAAAGATTCTGTTGTAGCGACTAAATAAGGTTCGCCAATATCCATTTTCAAACCTTTTAGAGGAATATCTACCGCAAAACGATATCTAAAACGATGTACAAGAGAAGAGGGTTGAATACGCTGTTCTACTCTAAACCGATTACCAAATCGGGCAATGTTCGTTTTCTTAATGGTATTAAACTGTTGGGTTAGTCTAAGTTCATTTTCCTTGTCCTCTTCAAAGGCTTCTCTAAAGCGGTATTGAACACCTAGTCCGATACTTTTATAGGGGTCAATTGTTAATGAAGAAAAATGGGCAATTTCTATTTGCCTAATCGTTAATTCAGATTTTTGATTACGATAAATGTAATTTCTATTCGATAAAGAAAAGTTCTGTTTAAGTAGTGGTGTTACTTTGTAATTTATGGCAACATCAGGCTCCCAATACCCCGTGGTATTACCTTGCGATAAGGCGTAGAACGAACCTAAAAATAGGCATAGTATTAAAATGAAATGACCTCTAGTAAAGTACGTGATCATAATTTGGAGGAAGAGAAGTTCTTATTTTCCTAAAATTTCCTTCAGCATCGAACTGAATTTCATAATCTAAATACCCCTTGTCTTTTTTACCGACTATAACTATTTCGTAGTTGTTAGTAGGTAAAATAAGATTTTGAAAGGCGCTTTTGAAAGTTGCTTCTAACGACTCATTTTTTGAAGGATATTGCTGTTGAAGTCTTTTAATACGGTATTTCGTGAAATTTTTGTTCAAATAGCTTTCTATGTTGGCATAAGCGTCATTGGGTATATCGGTTATTTTTATTAGAATTTCAATATCTTCCAATGTCCCGTTTTCATCAAATTCTATACTATACCAAAGCTTATCTTTTTTTAATTTCGCTTCAAAGCTAATTTTGGTGCTATCGGTTTCTTTGTAGAATCTAATCCGTTTAAAATCTGTCAAATTCTCATTGATGGTTGCGATGGCCTTTGCCGGAAATTGAGATTTCAAAATTCGAAACTCCCTTTCATATTTATATTGTGCTTGAACAATTTGAAAACAAAAAAGAATGATAATAGTGAATATTTTTGATGGAATAGTATTCATAGTAGGTATCTCAATAGGTTTATACTTGGTGGTATCTAAAACAGTCTAATTGATGATCATTCACCATGCCGGTAGCTTGCATAAATGCATATATGATGGTACTGCCAACGAATTTGAATCCACGTTTTTTTAAGTCTTTGCTAATCGCATCAGAGATTGGGGTGTTTGCAGGGGCTTCTTTATAATGTATCACCTCGTTAATAATAGGTTCATTATGAACAAATGCCCAAATATAGTTGCTAAAAGATCCAAACTCTTTTTGAATATTTAGATATGCCTGAGCATTTGTTACCGTTGCACGAACTTTTAATTTGTTTCTAATGATACCTTCATCTTGAAGTAAGGCAAGAATTTTAGATTCAGGATAGATTGCAATTTTTTGATAATCGAAATGATCAAACGCTACCCTAAAGTTCTCTCTTCTTTTTAAAATGGTAATCCAGCTTAAACCAGCTTGAAATGTTTCTAAAACAAGAAACTCAAACAAAAGATCGTCATCTTTTACGGGCACTCCCCATTCATGGTCATGATAAGCTTCGTAGAGCGTATCGCCTTTGCACCATCCACACCTATTTTTATCCATAGATTAAAAGTACTATATAATGGCTTGTGGTCAAATTAAAACCAATTAACAATAGCTAAATATAAGGGCATACCTATAGTTATGTTAAATGGAAAAGTAATTGCCAGCGCCATGGGTAGGTATAAGCTTGGGTTTGCCTTAGGCGCCGCTAAGCGCATTGCTGCAGGTACTGCTATATAAGAAGCACTTGCCGCTAAAATGGCAAACAAAAAACGATTTCCGATACTTTCGGTAAAGGTTGAGCTAACAACTGCCACGATGCTACCATTTATGAGCGGTATAATTATCGCGAAAAGAAATGCGAACCATCCCTTTTTAATAAAATCAGCTAATTTTTTACCACTGGTTATACCCATATCTAAAAGGAAAACAGCTAAAAAGCCTTTGAAAATGTCTGTAGTAAAAGGTTCTATACCTCTGGCATGTTGGTCACTGGCCAAAAAACCAATAATTAAACTTCCAATAATTAATATTACACTTCCGTTGGTTAAAGAGTGTCTTACTACATTGGGCAGAGAGATTTTATTTTCTTCATTTTTTTGAAAATAAGACATAAGTAGCACCCCGATAATAATTGACGGAGCTTCCATTAGTGCCATAACAGCGACCATATGGCCACCAAATTCTATTTGTTCCATCTCAAGAAATGAAACTGCTGTGACAAAGGTTACTGCGCTTACAGAACCGTATGATGCCGCTATCGCACCTGAGTTGGCTACACTAAATTTTCTTCTTAAGATAAAATAGGTGTATATAGGTACGAAAAGGGCTAAAAAAACACCGAACAACAAAGACCATAAAATTTCTATATCTAGAGCGCTATGAGAAAGCTCTAGACCGCCTTTAAAACCAATGGAGAACATTAAATAAAGGGAAATAAACTTTGATGAATTTGGCGGAATTTCTAAGTCACTTTTTAATTGAACTGCAATAACACCTAAAAAGAAAAAGAGCAGAGCGGGGTTGGTCAGGTTATCTAACAGTAAATGTAAATCCATAAATATTTATTTAGTAAGGCTGGTTTAAGGGAGTTTGGTGTAAAATATTTGATAACTTAAAACTCCCTTATTTCTATGTAATAGATGAGTTGAATTAACTACTAATTATTTGTCGTTTGCTCTAGTATTAATAAACATGATTAAAGATATAATGCCACATGAAATTAATAGTTGATTTAAAAAGAGACCATTGTTTGTGTAAGATGCAAGAATTAATAGGGCCATCATTAAAAATGTTATTATTCTAGAGAGGTTTGCTTTTTTGTACATATCTTTTTTTTTAATTCACGAATTATCTAGTCGTTTATAGAGATTTCTAAAACACCGTTAATTTTGATCGTTACTTTTTTATTGTATTTATCTTTAAAAAATTCTTTTGAAATCAGTTTATCTTTTTCTAGTTGACTAATTCTACCATCTGGGTATTTGGTGTTCGATCCAGAATACCCTTCGCAAAGAGTAAGGCGCTGTAATTTGTGAAAATTTATTTTTTCATTGATCAGGTTTTGTATAATGTCATTTGCTTCAGAAACTGTAAAGACACCATCTACAAGTTGAATTTTCTGTTTAGTACTTGTTGTACTTACCGAATTTTTAGATTCTACTTTCATAATTTTAATTTATATCATTTAATGCGGATGCAAATCTTAGATTTTTAATTCATAAAATTTTATTTATATTTATTATGATATACATAAAAATAATTTATGAATTATACATTGCATCAGTTGAAGATATTCTTAAAAATAACTGAAAATCAGAGCATTACAAAGGCTTCTGAAGAGTTGCATCTTACGCAACCTGCGGTATCCATTCAGTTGAAAAATTTTCAAGATCAATTTTCAATTCCGCTTACCGAGGTGGTAGGTAGAAAGTTATATGTCACTGATTTCGGAAAAGAAATTGCAGTCGCTGCCAAAAATATACTGAACGAAGTAGATGCAATCAATTACAAAACGCTTTCTTATAAGGGTGAGTTGGTAGGTAAATTGAAATTTTCTGTAGTCTCTACGGGTAAGTATGTAATGCCTTATTTACTTTCTAATTTCTCGCACCAGAATAAAGGTGTTGATTTAATCATAGAT
>JANQUX010000299.1:0-1255 GCA_030730545.1 Maribacter sp.
AAGAACAATTTATTGGGAGGTAAAGAAATTCGAAAGAGAAATCATCAAAAATCAAGATACGTATTGGCTGATTTTTGAATTGATTTGGAGGGATTATTTTAAGTATGTTTCACTTAAGCATCAAAGTAAAATATTTAAAATTGGCGGTATACTTGAGAAAGACTACCATTGGAATACGAATAAAATTGCCAAAAAAGAATGGATTAATGGCACTACTAAAGAACCGTTTGTCAATGCCAACATGAAAGAACTGCTAGTAACCGGATGGATGAGCAATAGAGGTCGCCAAAATGTGGCTAGCTTTTGGTCTAAAGAACTAGAGCAAGATTGGCGAATTGGTGCTGCTTATTTTGAAAGCATGCTAATAGATTATGATGTACACAGCAATTGGGGAAATTGGATGTACGCTAGCGGAGTTGGCAATGACCCTAGAGACCGTAAGTTCAATATAAAGCGACAGGCAGAAATGTATGATGCAAATGGAAAATTTCAAAGGTTATGGTTACAAGAGACATTGTTCTAACCTTAACGCCAAATAACAAATAAGAAAATGAATATAGTACGCTTAGTTTTAGGTGATCAATTAAATCAAAATCATTCGTGGTTTTCTTCGGTAAATGATGACATCACTTATGTAATGGCTGAAATGAGGCAAGAGACCGATTATGTAAAACATCATATTCAAAAAGTGACCGCCTTCTTTCTAGCAATGCGAAGTTTCAAAGAGGACCTTTCTGCAAAAGGGCATAATTTCTTGTATTATCAACTAAATGATAAAAATAATCCTCACGATTTAGAGCAAATTATTTCAAATGCAATAGCCGAAACTAATGCAGAAAAATTTGAGTATCAACTGCCAGACGAATATAGACTTGACCAACAGCTACAACAAATTTGTAGTTCTTTAGATATCGCTCATAATCATTACGATACCGAGCATTTTTACACGACTAGGTCTGAACTGAAAGATTTCTATACCGGCAAAAAGCAAATGGTCATGGAAAGCTTTTATAGAATGATGCGTAAAAAGCACGACATAATGGTGCAAAATGATCAACCCGAAGGTGGAAAATGGAATTACGACCAAAGCAATAGAAATAAATGGAAAGGGCAACCAACTATACCCAAGGAAAAAGAATTCATTAAAAATATAGATGAAATCATTGAACTTATCAAAAATGCGAATGTGCAAACTATGGGTAACATAGATTCAGAATCTTTTGCATGGCCGGTAACGAGAGAAGAATGTTTAAAC
>JANQUX010000299.1:1265-3273 GCA_030730545.1 Maribacter sp.
TGTTTAAACACACTAGATTATTTCTGTAAACAACTTTTACCGCATTTTGGTGATTACCAAGATGCCATGCACGATGACGAAAAGTTTCTTTTTCATTCTAGATTATCTTTCGCCATGAATTCCAAAATACTATCACCTAAAGAAGTTATACAAGCTGTTTTAGACCATTTTTATGATAAAACCACCAATATAAATATATCTCAAGTAGAAGGTTTTATAAGGCAAATAGTAGGCTGGCGAGAATATATGAGGGGAATTTATTGGAAAGAAATGCCCGAGTACAAGCAATTAAACTCCTTAAAAAACACTAATAAATTACCAGATTTCTTTTGGTCGGGTAAAACAAAAATGAACTGCCTAAAAAAAGCTATTGGTCAAAGTTTAGATGTTGCTTATGCTCATCATATACAACGGTTAATGGTCATTGGTAATTTTTCTTTGTTAACTCAAATTGACCCAGATGAGGTAGATAAATGGTATTTAGGCGTTTATATAGATGCTATTGAATGGGTTGAAATTACCAACACCAGAGGTATGAGCCAGTTTGCCGATGGTGGTATCGTAGCAACAAAACCTTATGTAAGTAGTGCAAATTACATCAACAAAATGAGTACGTATTGTGGTAATTGCCACTATAGCCATGCCCAAAAAATTGGTGAAAAAGCGTGCCCGTTCAACTCTCTATATTGGAATTTTTTAGCTGAAAAAAAAGAACATTTTAAAGACAATCAGCGCATGAACATGATGATGGCACTTTTAGATAAAATGGACGGAAACAAGCTTGCAGAAATACAAGAAAGAGCTGCATTAATTATTAAAATTCCTGATGATTTTTAATGGCTTTTTAAAAGATTTTAGTCTGCATATCTGTAAAATTTATGTTCATTTTTGGTACTATTTAATAGTATTTTAGACTGAATTTTTCAATAAAAAACTTGTTTTTATAAAATTGAGAATACATTTCATTTTTGTTAAATATATCACAAAAGTATCCTAATTTTCCAACTTTTTCACCCTCTTTAACCACCCTTATCCGTTGAGGACAGGGTTTTAATCGATGAAAGGCACAATTGGGTCATGTAAACCCCATCAACACTTCGTTAATAACAACTTTAACACTTTACAACAATTTATAAAGTTGTTAAAATCATACAATAAAATACAGTTTTCTTCTAAATTGTAGATAATAAAATATATAATAAACTCATTATCAGTAACTTAATATTATTAAGTTTTGTTTTAATTCTTGTAATTTAAAATTTATAAGAAATAGACTATAAATTAAATACCACAAGAAAAACACAGTTCACAACATCTTTTAAATATCTAGAATTAATTAGCGTTTATTTGCCATTGCATGCTTTATAGAGGAAATACGTCTTATGAGCTTTGCAAATGGATTTTAAGGCAGGCGCTTATTTGCACCCCTCAAGTCAAGATTCGGAATTAATAGTTTATAAATCTAGACCTGACCTAAATAGTTTTGACCTTTAAACAGGATGTCGAAAAACAGGTGGGTAGAGATTTAGTATTTGATCAAAATGTTAACATATGAAAGTAATTACTACTTTATTAAAATTTGGCAAAAGTTGCTTAGTACCGTTTACCATATTTACGTTAATGGTATTATTTCTAATACCTACTGCCACAACGGCCCAAGATATACGAGGAAATGCCAATAATAGGTCCTGGGGTATGGCCAAAGATGGTAGGGTCGCCATGTGCTTTCAAGCCCAGTTTGTAAACCGGACGGATGATATTGTATCAAACCCTCAAATACTGGTAGATTTATCTGCTTTTCCTGATATTGATGAATTGATAGTTACTAATATTACGGGGAGTGGTTTTGATATCACTGACCTAGATACCAGTTCTTCTGCTTTAAGCGCAACTAATCCCATCGGAACAACGATAACTTCACCCACTTCTAAAACCTTAGGTGTGAACCAAGGATTCAGTGTAATTTTTACAATTTATGCAGATCCGGGTTTATGGGGAGATTATACAC
>JANQUX010000299.1:3283-4772 GCA_030730545.1 Maribacter sp.
ATACCAATGGGCCGTAACAGTTTCTGCTGATCATCCAACACTGGGCGCACTTACCGGTTCTGGAAATCGGGATACCGAAGAAGTTGCAGATGCCAGTATTATAATGGGTGCCGCAGCTGCTATGGTAGAGCCGGACGGAACCATTCACGAAAGCGGACATGATATTGTACCTAATCTTGACGGTACCTATGACTTTTCAATACGATATACGGTTATTAACGATCAAAACGATGCAGGAACCGGTACACTGGCGAACAGCATCGAACTTAATGAGCGTGACTATGACGAGTTTTACAACAACATGCCTATCAATGTTATGACCTTTCCTGCAAATTCTGTGGGAGGTAATTTAGTGGTGAATGGTAATTTTAATGGTTCAGCGCCATTAATCGGTGGTGTATCACCAGGTACTGGTGACAACAATCTTGTTTCTTCCGGTACCCTTGATCCAGATGAGGAAGATTATTTTGAAGTAACCATGAACGTTGGTCCCATAAATGAAACCAGAAATGGTAACCGAAACACAATCAGGGATAATGACATTTACGGTACCGATACCAATGGATTAACTGTTCGTCACGAATATACCGATGGTGTTGATGCTTCAAGAGGTTCAGCGGATGGACCCGCTTTGTCCTGTCTTTCAGGGCTATGGTTCACCATTAGTTATGAGGCAGATTTTACTACAGTAGATAAAAATGTTATAAGTGTTGCAAATGCAGCTAGTGGTACATCCGACAATTATGATATTACCTATCAGGTAGATATTACAGCGGATAACGCTAATAATGTAAATATCTATAGACTTTCTGCTCTTGATAATTTGGCAGCGACTTTGGGCAGTGACTTTATAGGGGTCGTAAATGCACCTATCGTAACAAATATTAATGCTACATCGCCTCCAGCTCCAAATACTGGTTTTGACGGTAGTACTGGCAGCGCGTACGGAGATGGCATTGACTTACTTGCGGGTAATAATACCAATATTTTAGCACCTGGTGAAAGTATTAGAATTACCTACACTGTAGAAGTACATAGACCTAGCCCAACAACCGATTATAATACGGAAGTAGATATTATTGGAGACAACAGTATCAATGGAAAAATAACTGAAAAAAACGCAACCAATTCATATCAAATCACCTACGTTGCACCTGACGTTTCTATCAGCGATGCAAGCGCAGTAGATGAGGGCAATAACAATGTTTTTACCATAACATCTTCTGCGAGTGTACCTCAAGATATCGTTTTCAATATCGCTTATGCAAATATAACCACAACAGCTGCAGATTATAATAGCACCTTAACTACGGTAACCCTTCCTGCCAACAGCACTTCTGTTACATTTAATGTGGCAACTACAGATGACTTGACAATAGAACCCACCGAAACCTATAGTGCAACAATTTCATACGCCTCAGGTAGTGGGGTCAATATCGTGGATGATGAGGGTATAGGTACGATAACCGATAATGATAAAATTATTGAA
>JANQUX010000300.1 GCA_030730545.1 Maribacter sp.
GTACGTCTCAGGGAAGTTTTCAATTCCCTCGTATATATCTTCACGGCTTTTTATTTTTCCTTGCGCCATCCATATGCCTAATTGTTCAGCTCCTTCTTTATATCTATCTGCCCAATCAAAAACGACGATACCTGTCATGCTCGCTCTATTGACCAAAAGTGATAAATAATTACTCGGCCCTTTTACCGCTTCTTTATTGTTATACTGAGAAATGGCACCACAAATAACAATTCTTGCATGAAGTCTTAATCTACCTAGAACGGCATCTAAAATTTCACCACCAACATTATCAAAATAAACATCTAAGCCCTTTGGGCATTCTTCTTTCAAACGTGCTTTGATATCTTCATTTTTGTAGTCAATACAAGCATCAAAACCAAGTTCGTCAACTACATATTTACATTTATCTGCGCCACCAGCTATACCTACAACATGGCACCCTTTTATTTTGGCAATTTGACCAACGATACTCCCCACAGCTCCTGCAGCACCAGATACCACAACGATATCTCCTGCTTTAATCTTCCCTACTTCTTGGATTCCGAAAAAAGCTGTCATTCCCGGCATACCTAAAGAACCTATATAAGTGGGTAACGGAGCTAATTTTGGATCTACAGGGTAAAATCCTGTTCCGTCAGTTACGGCATATTGTTGAACTCCTCCGGTACCAGCAACATATTGTCCTACTTTAAATTTCGGGTTTTTAGAGGCTACTACCTCGCCAACAGAACCCGCCCTCATGACCGAACCAATTTCCATTGGTGATATATATGATCTTGCATCGTTCATCCACCCACGCATAGCAGGATCTAGTGATACATAATGTTGTTTTACCAAAAATTGACCTTCTTCTATTTCAGGTGTTGGAGTCGTTACTAATGACCATGTAGAAGCATCTGCTTCACCTTGTGGTCTTTTTACAAATAATAATTGTTTGTTCATGTTTCGTTTATCTTTTAAATTCCTGCTAAAGGAATCTGTTTGATTTGTACCTAGTAATTTCAATTTCGCACACCTTACTTCACTTCTTCTTGCTGGAAAAACTTTCGACGTAAGCTTTCATTTTGGCTCGAATTTCTGGTTTCCACCAAAGCTCTGATGCTTCTTTCAATGAAGTTTCAGCATTTAAGTCTAGTTTATCTAAAAGGTGCTTTCTAAGTTTTGCTTTTGTATTGATAAGAATCTCTTGGTCTGCCCTCATATATATTTTCATCTGCTTTTCAGCACGTTCCAATACATTTTCTAAAGGCACTAACTCATCTACCAGTCCGGCTGCCAACGCTTCTTTTCCAGATAGTAATTTTCCTTCTAGAATATATCTACTTGCCAAACCATCGCCCATCCAAAATGCATATGCTTCTGTTAGGTTTTGACTTATTTGAATGTTAACGGCTACCTCGTTTAAGCCTATAACATACTTGTCTCCTTCTGCCATATACCGATTATCACTTGCCACTGCCAATACACAACCTCCTGCCGGAGAATGACCAGTAATTGCTGAGATGAATGGTTTTTTAAACTGGACTAATTGAAGATATAAAGCACCAAATACAGTGAAAAAATGAGTGATTTGTTCTTTATCATATTGATACAATTCAATTAAATCTAAACCTGCAGAAAAGTAATGGGGCTGACCTGTTAGAATTACTCCCTTTACCGCTACATTTTTTTCTAAGTCACGAAACGTAGTCGATAATTCATTTACCATTTCGGCATTGATCGCGTTTACTTTACCACGGTTCATTTGAACTATAGCATAATCATCTTTATATGTTATCTCTAATGTTTTCATAGTTTCTTATAATGAAGTTCCTCCGTCTAATGTTATGGTCTGACCTGTAATAAATTTAGAATTATCAGAAGCCAACCAGCAGATTGCCTCTGCAATTTCATCTGCTTCACCGAAGCGCCCCATTGGTATAAAGCGTTTAAGTTTAGAGCCCATATCAGGACTTACGGACAATAATTGTTCTAATAGTGCTGAGTGTGTAAATCCAGGACAAACGGCATTGACACGTATATTTTTTCTGCCATATTCTAAGGCGGCGGACTTTGTCATACCTACCACTGCAAATTTGCTTGCGCTATACGACAAGTTATTTCCCGATGCTTTCAAACCTGCAAGCGAGGCTACGTTTACTATATTTCCCTTTCCTTGAGAGAGCATTTGCTTTATAGCGGCCTGCATACAATAAAATACGCCAGTTTGATTTACAGCAATTACATTATGCCAATCATCATGCGTATGATCTGCCGTTTTTGCTTGGTGCTTTCCACCAATACCCGCATTATTTACCATAACATCAAGACTACCGTATTTTGAAACTGTGCCTGTTATTAAGCTTTCAACTTCTTCAAATTTGGTTACATCGGTTTTAACTGCCGATGCCGTGCCACCTGCGCTTTTTATTTCTTCAACTACTTTATTTGCGTTCTCTACGTTAATATCAGAAACAATAACGTTTGCACCATGTGTTCCAAAAAGTTTTGCCGTTGCTGCGCCAATACCACTACCCGCACCTGTTATAATTACAATTTTGTCTTTTAAATTCATTTGTTCCTTTTTAAACTTTTAGTGTTACCAGATTCTTGACTGCATTGGTTGTGGCAAAAAAGATTCATTTACTATCTAACTACTACCTTTTTATTTTTTCAATCTATATTCCTCTATTCAGCTACAATGAATTAACCGAGAATCTTCTAATGCTTGATTTCTTAAATGGGAAGGATAACCTTCGGCTTGTATCATTTCTAAAAAATCTGAAATAGTTTTATATTTTATGAGTAAAATTTTATCCCATAATTCTTCGTCTTCCGGTCCTATTAACATGGTATTTTCTTTTCCCATAAATAAGATTTCTGCTTCTGCTTTTATGAAAAAAGGAGTCGCTTTTTTCATATATTCCTTATAAGAATCAGCTCCCGACAAACCTGTTTCTGTTACCAATTCTTTAAATTTCAATAAATTAAGCATCACTACAGAAGTATCTTTGGGCAATTTTACAAATGCCTTAAACTGTTCTTCATTGATTTCTAGAAATGCTCCCTTTTTCATACCCTTAAAATAAATTATCAATTTGATTTTTCTGAATGGCTTGCCACGCTGTATTACAACATAATTCTGATGCCTTATTCAAGTACGCAAATTTTGGGTCGCTTGTGTGCCCATGCTTGTACCTATAATATATTTGCTGTGCGATTACCGCTATTTTAAAGAGTCCGTAGGCATAATAAAATGTAAGGTTATCTATATTTCTACCACTCTTGAGTGCATATTGCTGAACGATTTCTGTTCTAGATGGGTTGCCTTCCATTACCGTTGGCGATTGCAAACCTTGCTTCATAAAATCGGGGTCGGCAGCAGTGGTCCAATATCCTAAAGAAGTACCTAAATCCATTAAAGGATCACCTAGCGTGCACATTTCCCAATCTAGAATAGCCGTAATCTCTTTCCATGTATCATCTTTAAAAACGACGTTGTCATATTTAAAATCGTTATGTATTAAAGTATGATCATATTCTTTCGGCTGATTTTCTTGCATCCATACCATTACCTTTTGAGCGGTAGGCACGTCATCGGTAGCGGCAGCTAAATATTGTTTGCCCCAATTGGTAACTTGCCTTTCAACATACCCTACAGGTCTGCCCAAATTTTCTAATCCTGCTGCCTTATAATCTACCTTATGAAATTCTACGAAAGTATCGAGCCATGTATTTGAAATTATTTTGAATTCTGACGGAGAAACCTGTCTAGTTCTTGCTTCTTTTGCCGTTAAAATTTCACCTGAAACCTTACTCATTATATAAAATGGGGCACCAATTACATCGATATCTTCTGTATAGGCAAATGCCGTTGGTGCTTTATCGAATACCTTATTCAAGTTGTGAATTACTTTATATTCCCTTCCCATATCATGACCTCTCTTCGGAGCGGCAAATGGAGGGCGACGTAACACATATTCTTTATCTTCTATATGTAATAAATATGTTAGATTTGAAAAACCATTGGAGAATTGACCAACCTGAAGCTCGCTTTTGGCGTTTGTAATAAGGTTATGCTCAAACAAGAATTTCTTAAGTTTGACATCGTTTAATTATTCACCTTCTCTGACTGGTTTTAAATTCATCTTTTTTATTATCTATTACTCTTTATTCGCTGTGGTTTACCATTACTCTTAAACCGATTTAACTATTATACACCTAAGTTTTCGACAAGTTCGAAATGACATTTAAGTCTCCCTTCACCTTATACTTAGTGCTAGTTTATTCTTATTCTGTTGTTACTTAGAGTACTGCTTTATAACATTCTTACCCAATTGGCTCATATGAACCTCATCTGGTCCATCAGCTAATCTGAGCATTCTGGCAGCAGCAAAAAAGTGAGCCAAGGGTACATCGCTACTTACACCAAATCCACCTAAAATTTGCATTGCCCTATCTACTACTCTCAGTGTCATATTTGGCGTTACAATTTTAATCATGGCAATTAAATCTTTGGCTTCTTTGTTGCCTAGTTTATCCATTTTATCGGCTGCAGAAAGCACCAGAAGTCTTGTTTGCTCTATCTCACAAGCTGAATTTGCAATATCTTGACGAACACTGCTGTAGGTATCTAAAGTTCTACCAAAAGGTTTGCGTTGCGTTGTACGTTGCGCCATAATTTCTAGCGAGCGTTGCGCCATACCTATCAGTCGCATGCAATGATGTATTCTACCAGGACCTAATCTACCCTGAGCAATTGCAAAC
>JANQUX010000301.1:0-2747 GCA_030730545.1 Maribacter sp.
TGTATCGTCTCACGAAGTTGGTCATACCTTAGGTTTACCACACAACATGGGTAGTAGTGTTGCATACCCTGTAGATTCGCTTCGTTCTAAAACCTTTACCAAGAAATACGGTACCGCTCCATCGATTATGGATTATGCGCGTTTTAACTATATCGCACAACCTGGTGATGAAGGCGTGGCTCTAATGCCAGATATTGGTGTATATGACAAGTATGCTATTCAATGGGGATACAAGCCTATACCCAATACAACTGCAGAAGAAGAAAAATCTATTTTAGATAAATGGATTATGGCACATGCAGGTGATCCTTTATATCGCTTTGGTCACCAACAGGTAGGTGACATTGTAGACCCAAGTTCACAAACTGAAGATTTAGGTGATGATGCCATGAAAGCAAGTGAGTACGGCATTGCCAACCTTAAAAGGATTGTACCGAAACTTATTGAATGGACAGCCGAAGACGGTAAGAATTATGAAGATTTAGATAAGTTATACGGACAAGTATTTTCTCAATTCAATAGATACATGGGTCATGTCTCTAATAATATTGGTGGTGTTTATGAAAACCATAAGACCTATGATCAAGAAGGTGCTGTTTATACTGCCGTACCTAAAGAGAAACAACAAAGAGCAATGGCCTTTCTTCATGAACAACTTTTTGAAACGCCTATGTGGATGTTAGATCAAGATATTTTAAAGCGAACCGAGTACTCCGGATTTTTAGAGCAAATGCGCTCGATGCAAGTTCGTACCTTGAATAATGTATTGAGCTTAGGTAAAATGGCGCGATTAATAGAATATGAAACTATTGATTCGGCGGATGCATACTCGCTTACTTTAATGATGAATGAACTTAGAAAAGGTATTTGGTCTGAAACTAAAAACGGGAAAACCATTGATACCTACAGAAGAAACTTACAAAAAGCGCATATAGATCGTTTAGAATATCTATTGACCGCAGAAAATCAAGCGAAAGCTTCTGATTTCGGTGGCTACAGAAAATCAACAGTTGTCAACACCAGCCAATCTGATATTCGTACCATCGCAAGAGCTGAACTGAATATTTTAAAGCGAGATATTAGAAATGCAAAAAACAGAACCTCTGATATGATGACAAAATATCATTACGACGATGTTATTGAGCGTATTAACGTCATTCTTGACCCTAAATAAAAAGTCAAAAAAAGATCGATTAAATGCATCTATCGATGAACAACAGATAACATCGATGAATGAAATGTATTAACCACATTTTAAATATTCTAGACATCAAAAAAAGCCCATTACACAACAATGGGCTTTTTCGTGCGTTATTCTTTTTTAGATTAGCAATGAATTTAAAACCCCCAAATCATGACCAGTAAATTAAAAAGTCTTATTTATCTAGCTTGTTTCATTTTTGCTTCTGTTGTATATCATCAAAGCACAACTGAAACTAATCAGGAAGAAATTGTAACTAACACTTACGAACAAGAAGCTGATATCGTAATCAACCCTTACAAAACAATGGAGGGTAGAACACCAGCGAATTAATATATTAACAAAATTTACCTACTTAAAAGCGCGGCTACCTACAGCCGCGCTTTTTTATTTTAAGCACTTTACCTATCCGTTAATCTTTTACTAAAAAAGTGGTTCGACCTTAAACCTTTTTCAAATATTCATGTCAAAGAACCAAATAATAAAAATAATACACATGAAAAAAATACTAATGGCCATTTTAGTAATGGCGACAATTTCAGCAACTGCACAAGATCAAAACAAAGGTAAAAGAGGTGACATGAAAGATTTATCTCCTGATCAAGTGGCTTCTCTACAAACCAAAAAAATGACCTTGGCGCTAGATTTAAATGAATCTCAACAGGCTAAAGTAAAAACTATTCTTACCAAAGATGCTACAGCAAGAAAAGCAAAAATGGAAGAAAGAAAAGCCAGTAAAGACGAAGGCAAAAAAATAATGACTTCCGAAGAAAAATACGCTAAGCAGAATGAAAGATTAGACTATCAAATTGCTCGTAAAGAAGAAATGAAATCGATACTTACCGCTGATCAATTTGAGAAATGGGAGAAAATGAACCATAGAAAAAAAATGCGTGGTCATGGTAAAGATAAAGGTGACAAAAAAGGCAAAAGCCCGTCTAAACAATAAAATCAAATCTAACATAAATAAAAAAGACCTGCTTTTAGCAGGTCTTTTTTACTTTTAATCGATACGCTATTTCTTCTACAACCTTCCTAAAATACAGTAATAAGCACATAAATGATTCATTCATGGATGAATTTGAATACTTAACCAATAAATTTCATAACATTTCTAATATTTAGGTACTTAGTCCGTTAAATTAAAAGACCAACTTCATTTATAACCATTGGTCTATAATTAGAATTTAAAGATACTAAGCAATGATATCAAAAAAATTAGGTTATTTATTACTTCTTATAGCATTTGGTGTAATGACCAGTTGTCAACAAGAACTATACAAGTCTAATAACAAATTCAATATTCCCGAAAAGAGCACCGAAGAACCTCTAGTTCAGTTTCTTATAGATCCTACAAATTATAGCGCCATTCTTGAAACAGAGAATTTAGCAAAGGCATTTGACTATTCTAAAATTGCCAACAAAACTTTATGGGTCAACCAATTTAACGAGAAACTTAATATTGCACCGACGACAAGAGTAGTAACAGTTCATGAGACAGAAGGTCTAAGCAATATTGCTATTGACAGCCTTTTAAAGTTTGTTT
>JANQUX010000301.1:2757-4743 GCA_030730545.1 Maribacter sp.
TGTTTCTAAAGGTGGAACTTTATTGGTTACCAAAGCTATTAAAGATGAGCGCTTGTCTTACTTTTTTGGTATGACCCCAGATGCCGACTGGAGCACGAACATAGAAGCTTCTGGTCTGTTCTTTAAAAAAGCTCTTTTTCCTGGTATGCAAGGGCGTGGTTTTGATAACAAAACGGTTCATTTAGGTTTCGACGGTACAAACTTTTCGAGTAGTGTAAATGTCATAGTATCTGCACAAAATAAAAAAGATTATCCAGTTTTAATAGAGAATAGAATAGGTAACGGTAAAGTAGTGTTCTACAACTCATCGCAAATTCTTAAAAAAGAAATGAGGGGACTGCTATTTTCAGCCAGTTTATTGGGTTTAGAAGGTATTCCATATCCTATTGCCAACGTCGGTACATTATTTCTTGACGATTTTCCTTCTCCTGTATATGATGATCAAGAAAAAGCGATCAACTTACAAACCGGCATTAGTAAATCTGAGATTTTAAAATCTGATTGGTGGCCAAAAATGAAAGAATTGGCAAATGAAGAGGATCTTAAATTTACAGCCTATGTCACTTTTAATTCTAACAATAGTAATACGAGCGGTGCTAATTTTAAAGGTTGGGACCAAACTGGACTACTAGACGGTAAAAATGAAAATGGTACTAATAAATGGATTTCCAATGAATTTACAAATGCCGGTCATGAATTAGGTTTTCGTGGTTATAATGACCTTCCGCTTTCTAAAAAATTATGGAAAGACACTGATCTTATTTTAGACAACACCAAAGCTTCTGCATCTAAATGGGAAAATAATGTTTCAAAAACATTACCTGTTTCATACGTGGCACCAAACAATCAAATAGACAGCTTAGGCCTTATTACACTTAAGAAAGGGTTTCCTAGTTTAAATTTCGTGCATACATCATTTTTAGGCGACAAATATGAAGGTGGCGATAGAGAGTTCGACCCAGATCCTTTAAATAATAGATTTTTTGACTATCCGAGATTAAGTAGTGGTTATACCATTTCACAGAAAGAGCAATGGGCAATAGAGTCTACCTATCTATATACGGGTATATGGTCACATGCATTAAACACAAAAGATGTCTTAAAAATCGGAAGCACCTCAAATGCTATCGGTGAATTAAAAAAGCATCTTGTAGATTATAAAAAAAGACACCCGTATATTCAATTTTTAACTGCTAAAAAATCTACTGAAGCTGCGATGGATTGGCGTTACCAAAGTATTCGTCATTTAAGTTACGAAGGGCAATATGAGGTTTCTAGTTCATTAAACTCTGATGAAAAAAAAGAATCGTATTGGCTAATGTATGTCGAAGAACAAAATAATGTTAAAATACACGAAAACTTTATATTTAACGAAGTAGAATTTTCTTCTGTACCGTTATTGAATGGCTTTCTTTATACTATAAAAACGAAATCACCTAATGTTAGTGTACCAGATATTCGACCAGAAATAAGAACTCTCATAGGTACCACCTCGACCTTGATCACAAATACCAATACCGATTATAAATCATATAACAAGAGTAAGCAAACCATGGTTCCTTTAAAGCAAAAAATCGACAGATTGGTTGTTGAGGAGAAAACAGAGGAGGCTACAAATTTAATGGAAAAATTATTTAAGGATAATAAATTCATAAACACCCAGCAGATAGTGGCCTATGCCGAAGGTATGAATAAACAAGGCAAGTCAAATGAACTTTGGTCGCAACTAAACGATTTATACGTAAAGAATCCGTCTAGCTCTTATGCAGATTTTTCTCGAGATATTAGTACTGTAAGTAATTACCCTTCGCCCGCGGTTAAAAAAATGTGGATGGAAAGACAAATGGAATGGGGTCAAAACGACGTTACCATATTAAAGGATTATTACCAGAACTTTAATACCGAAGACAATTCTAAAATTATAGAACAAGTTTTAGAAGTGATGTACACTTTAGAACCTACCGAGAATAACAAATTGACCTACTA
>JANQUX010000302.1 GCA_030730545.1 Maribacter sp.
AATCTCCTTTAAAAAGAGAACGTATTGAAGGTACCGATTTAATTATTTTAAGAGAGTTGACCGGTGGAATCTATTTCGGTGAGCGTGGTAGAAAAGATGACGGTAATACTGCATTTGACACCATGACCTACCAACGTTTTGAAATCGAAAGATTAGCTAAAAAAGGCTTTGAATTCGCTATGAAGCGTTCTAAAAAATTATGTTGTGTTGATAAAGCCAATGTTTTAGAATCTTCAAGACTTTGGAGAGAAACGGTACAGGCAATGGAAAAAGATTATCCTGAAGTGGAAGTTTCTTATGAGTTTATCGATGCCGTTGCCATGCGTTTAATTCAATGGCCAAAAGGGTATGATGTAATTATTACAGCAAACCTATTCGGAGATATTTTAACCGATGAGGCTTCTGTAATTGCAGGTTCTATGGGACTTATGCCTTCTTCTTCAGTAGGTAGTAAAGTTTCTTTATATGAGCCAATACACGGTTCTTACCCACAAGCAGCTGGTAAAGACATCGCAAACCCATTAGCTACCGTACTTTCTGCAGCTATGCTTTTTGAAGACATGAATATGACAGAAGAAGCTGAAGAAATTAGACGCGTAGTAAACAAATCTTTAGCTGAAGGTTATGTTACCGAAGATCTTGCCGATGGTGGCAAAAGTTATAAAACAAGTGAAGTTGGCGATTGGTTAGCTAGCAACATTTAGGAAATATATTTAAAAATGAAAATCCCTTTAATCGATGATTAAAGGGATTTTTTATATCTGGTAGTTACAGTATACTTAAATACTCGTAGCTATTGCAATTTCTTGTTCATAAATGCTTTTTACAATTGCTCGTAAATCCGGAATTACAGTTTTCACCAATTTCGATGGTCCATTGATCAATACACAAATTCCTAAATCAGAATCTGGAAAAAGAGCAATTTCATTTCTGTAGTTATTTACACTACCCCCATGATGCCAAATCGTTTCTTCGGCTGCCTGTTCATTCTCTTTTATAGTATGTATTCTCCATCCGAATCCGTAACCAGATTTTACATGTCCAGGCCATTTTTGATAATACTTACTATGTCCCTTTAATTCTATAAAAGGCTTAAAAACTTGTGCCATATCATCTTTAGACATCACATCAGGATTATGACCTAATAAGAAGCGCATCCACTTTGCCATATCAGTAGAATTAGCATTAATACCACCAGCGGCAATTGCATTGTAATAATTATCTCTAGGTGAAATAGTTCTAAAACTATGTCCTCTTCTAATATGAGGCAAAGCAATATTCTCTGTATTGATTAAGGTTTGATGATCCATAGAAACGGAATTCATACCTAGCGGAGCAAAGAATTTACCTGTCAATAGTGTTTGAATATCTTTACCTGTGGCTTTTAACATCACTTCTTGTGCTACAGAAAACATAGCATTTTGATAGCTATATTGAGAACCAGGTTCGGCAATTGGGTTTATTTTATTGAATCTCTCACTTATAGAAGACATAGGTAGACCCGCCTCGACCAAATCTGTATAACTGTGATACGGAGTACCGGTTGTATGTGAAAGTAAATGTGCAACTTCAATTTTTCGTGTATTCTGTCGGTTTCCAAAATGGAAGTTTGGTAAATAATCAGCCACTTTATCATCTAAATGTAATTTACCTTCGCTCTCTAAGCTGGCAGCTAAGATCCCCGTGAATCCTTTAGATATAGATCCTAATCTGAATAAAGTTTCACCGTCAACAGTTTCTTTACCGTTGAAGCTTCTTTTACCATATCCATCAGAAAGAATAACAGAATCTCCACTAACAATACTTACTCCCGCCCCAACAATATCGCCAGAGGCAATAGCCTTATTGAAATAATCGGTCAAAGCATCGTTTAATGCTTTTTGACGTATATTATAAAGTTTGATTTCCCTTTTCTCCGCAAGAGTTTTAACAGGGTTAGGATCAGCGATGATTGCTTTAGAATGTTCTGGCTTAAAAGAAGAAGCCGTAAGAACAAATAATAAGAGAACCATTATTATGGCCCCAAGAAATAGTTTGGTACGTGACACAGCATTGTAAGTTTTGGTTCTCTAACAACGTGATAAAGTGGATTAAATTATCGATGAACTACGTAAAATGAAAAATTTAACATCCGAACAACTTGATTTTAAGACTTGAAGATAATCTACAATTGAAATACAACTTAAAACTTAAACACAAAAAAAAGGAACATCACTTTGATATCCCTCTTTGAAATTTTATAACCTATTCAAGACTAACAGCTCATTGCCATTTTTCTGTATTTTGCTTCTTTTCGTTTTCTAACGAGTAAAATAGCCACTGCGATCAATACACCAGAAAAAGCCAAAATAGCACCTACTAAACTAGAATAAATAATACCATACCCAAAAGCAATTGGTAAGCCTGCTAAATAAGCACCAGATGCATTACCCATGTTAAAAGCACTTTGATTCATAGAAGAACCCAACATTTCAGAACCTTTAGAAGTATTGATTATCGCCATTTGAATAGGAGTTGCTACTGTAAATGAAATTGCTCCAATAACAAAAGTCAATACCATTAACAAATATGGGTTAGTTGCTATAAACATGTTTAAAACTAGAATACCGCACATTACAGATAAACTTATGATTACCGCTTTCAAAGGAGAAAATAACTCTGCCATCTTTGCGCCTAAAAAATTACCGACTACCATACCTAAACCAGCCAACATCATAGCATAGCCAACAAAATGGTTTGGTAACCCAGCAACATCAGTAATTAACGGAGCTACATAACTATACCAAGCAAAGAATCCGCCTGTACCTATGGTGGTTAGTGCGATTAAAGCCCAAAGCTCAGTATTTTTCAATCCTTGAGAAACACTTACTTTTTCTTCCGATTCTTCAACTTCAATTTTAGGCATCCACAAATAAATGCTTCCTAAAGCTAATAAACCCACAAAGCCCACTAGATAAAAAGAAACACTCCAGCTAAACTGTTGTCCTAAATAGGTACCAATAGGCACACCAATAACATTCGCTACTGTAAGACCAGAAAACATAATTGAAATAGCTTGCGCACCTTTGCCTTTTTTAGCCAACTTTGTAGCAACTACTGCTCCAATACCAAAAAAAGCACCATGAGGTATACCTGATAAAAATCTCAAAAACAACAAACTGTTATACCCAGTTGCAAGACCAGATAAGGTATTAAAAACCGTGAACCATATCATTAATAAGAACAGCATTTTTTTAGGTGTAAGTTTCGATCCTAAACCTGTTAACAATGGTGCACCCACCACTACACCCAGTGCATAAGCCGCAATAAAGTGACCCGCTTGCGGAATAGTAATACCTAAAGAACCCGACACTTCGGTCAAAATTCCCATAATAACAAACTCGGTAAGTCCAATACCGAAACCCCCAATAGCCAGAGCAAACAATGCTTTTTTATTTGATTTAATAGTATCCATAACTTATACTTTTAAATTTATTTATACTCTATGACTGCTACACAGTCATATTAAAAAAGGCAAAGTTAAAGCCAATATGCGGCTCAAATCGATCATCTATTACCATATTTATGTTAATAATTACCCTAATCCACTATATAATTTTAGTTACTAATTACAATTCAGTTTAAAAAATCTACAACTGGGAAAATCATTTTATTCAAACCTTCATTTACGGTTCATATTTGTTTTATCAATCAAAAATATAATCAATTATGAAAACGCTCTTAATCTTATCACTTACACTTTTCTCTTTCAATTTATTCTCGCAATCAACTATTTCTGGAAAAATAACAGACCTACAAGGGCTGCCCATTATGGGTGCAAATGTTTATCTGAAAGGAACTTACGACGGCACCGCAACAGATGAAAAAGGAGTATTCTCTTTTGAAACAGATGCAATTGGTATGCAAACGCTAGTAACCTCTTCCATTTCTTTCGAAACGTATTCGAAAGCAGCTGATATAACTGATTTTTTAAACATTAATATCAAGCTAAAAGATGATGTAAACACCTTAGATGCCGTAACCGTAAATGCCGGAACATTCAATGCTGGCGATAACGCCAAGGTAACTGCATTGAAACCCCTAGATATTGTGACCACAGCAGGTGCGCTTGGTGATTTTGTAGGCGCTTTACAAACCTTACCAGGCACATCTAATGTTGCAGAAGATGGTCGCTTATTCGTTAGAGGTGGCGATGCCGAAGAAACGCAGATTTTTGTTGATGGTATGCGCGTATTTACGCCATACTCTCCTTCTGCCAATAATATACCCACTCGAGGCAGACTATCTCCATTTTTATTTAAAGGCATTACATTCTCTACAGGCGGCTACTCAGCCGAATATGGGCAAGCATTATCGAGTGTTCTACTTTTAAATAGTATAAGCGAACCACAAGAAGAAAAAACGGAAATTTCTATAATGACCGTTGGGCTTGGGTTAGGTAATACTCAAAAATGGAAAAAAAGCTCGCTTAGTTTAAATACATCTTACATTAATCTAGCACCATATCAAAAACTGTATCCTGATAATAATGAATGGCATAAACCTATAGAATCTGTAGGTGGAGAAGCTGTGTATAGATATAAGTTTGATAATGAAGGACTCTTAAAAGTTTATGGTGCTTACAGTGCCGTAAATTTTGATTTGACACAAGAAGATATTAATGAAGCAGATGGTATTCGCTTCGGACTCAAAAATAGAAATCTATATATCAACTC
>JANQUX010000303.1 GCA_030730545.1 Maribacter sp.
TTGGTGGTACGGCTTTGGTCCAAGAAGTAAAATAAGTTTCTGTTAAGGTCTTTACCTCTTCAAAATTTACATCACCAATAATTATTAAGTATGCATTTGCAGGCACAAAATATTCGCGATAATATTCTTCGACATCACCAAGGGTTACATTGTTTACGGTTTCTTCAGTAGTAAATTCTCCGTATGGATGTTTTTTACCGTAGGCCAAGGCTCTTTGAACTCTGCTAGAAATTGAAGAAACTACTTTCTCTTCAGATTTTAGTCCGGTAATAAGTTTATCCTTTTCCTTATCAAATTCCTCTTGGGTAAAATTCGGATTTATAGCAGCATCGGCCATAAGCTCCATCATTCTCGGAAAATATTTAGAAAGCGATTGCGCATAGGCGCGACTAGAAGTAAAATAAAGGCTAGCTCCTAAAAAATCGATTTCTTCATTAAAAGTATCTTTCGATATGTTTTTAGAGCCTAGCCCTAAAAGACTACCGGTTAAACTAGCGGTACCAGCTTTATCACCTTCTAAAACAGGCGGGTTGTCAATAGATAATTGAACAGAAACTCTTGGTAATTTATGATTTTCAACTACTAAAACTTTTAAACCGTTGTTAAGGTTAAAAGTTTGCGGTACACCTAGGTTAATTTCTGGTGCAGGACCAGGTGTAGGCATAACCGTTCTGTCTACCTGCGCTTGTAAAGCAATACAAGAGAATAATGTTAAGAATAATATATATGTATTTTTCATAGTCGTAATTAGTTAGCGGTATTTTGTTCAGGTAAATATTCTAATACCAATCTTTGATTTGGTTTTAAATACTTGATGGCAACTTCTTTGATCTCTTCTCTGGTGATAGATCTGTAAACTTCTATCTCTTTATTTATTAAAGAAGTGTCGCCGTAGAGCATGTAATATTCTGCAAGTGAATTTGCAATACCCTCAACGCTTGAGTTACTGTTTACGAATTGGTTTTCAAATTTGTTCTGTAGTTTTTGGTAGTCATTCTCAGAAATAAGATCAGTTCTTAATTTCGCAACTTCATCTTCTATAGAATTATTTAAGGTAGTTAAGCCAGTTTCACCAACCGGAAGTGCAAAAATGATATACATACCGTAATCTTCTAAAGTAACGGGTATAGCCCCAATCTGTAAAGCCTGTTTTTCATCGTCTACCATTCTCTTATAAAGCTTAGAAGATGGTCCGTCGGTCAAATATGTAGAAATCATTTCTAATACTTGACTTTCTCTATTCTTAAGTCCAGGAGTTCTATAAGCGATCATAGAAGCCGGAATTTGAATATTTGAATCGTATGCTTTCGCATTAATTTCAGTTTCAATAGGCGTTTCTGAAGGAAAATTTCTAGAAGTCTTAGTCCCTTTAGGAATATCCTTAAAGTAATCTGAAATCAGTTTTTTTGCATTCTCTTTTTCGAAATCGCCGGCAATAACCAATACTGCATTGTTTGGTACATAGAATTTCTTCTGAAAAGCAATAAATTCATCTAAAGTAGCAGCATCTAAATCTGCCATCTTTCCAATTACGGTTTCTTTATACGGATGATTTTTAAAAAGATTCTTCTTGATGTTTTCGATAAACTTACCATAAGGTGAATTATCTACACGAAGCCTTTTTTCTTCCTTTACCACTTCATTTTGAGTATCAACTCCCTTTTGATTAATAACAGGATGTAACATTCTCTCAGATTCTAACCAAAGTCCTAATTCTAAGTTATTAGAAGGGAAAACTTCGTAATAATACGTTCTGTCTTCATCTGTGGTAGCATTACCAGAACCACCGTTAGATGATACGATATTGTCCCACTGGCCTTTTTCAATATTCTCGGTACCTTCAAAAAGAAGGTGTTCAAAAAAGTGGGCAAATCCAGTACGGTTTGGGTCTTCATCTTTAGAACCAACGTGATAGAGCACTGAAATGGAAATTATGGGGGCAGAGTTGTCTTGGTGTAGAATAACGTGAAGGTCGTTGTCTAAGTTGTACTCTTCAAAAGCGACCTCTTGAGAAAGTCCGGCAAAACCATAAAGGCAAATAGCCGAAACCAGTAGTAATTTCATTTTCATTTAAACTGTTTTAGGTTAGTGAATTTTAATGTTCTGTTTTGTTAGTGTATAATTTTACAAAAATGTTACATAAAAAAATAATTATTTGTAGGAGCAATCTTCAATATAAGTATTCTTTAACAGATTAAATTGAATTAATAGTTGTTTATTTTTTATCTTAAAACTCTAAACAAAAAAAATATCTCAATTATGAATAACTATGCCCTACCTATTAGATTTGGTGTCGCGGCCAGTGGCTCTTTAATCGCCTATTTTTTAATATTGTCATTACTTCAGCTACATGTAAATGTATTCTACAGTCTTTTTAATGCTGTAATTACCGGTTTTGCCATTTATGAATCCATTAAATATTACAAGTTAGAAAAGGGGTCTACCTTTACCTATGCTGGCGGGTTTATGGCCGGTCTAATAACCGGTGGCGTTGCAACTTTAATTTTTACTTTCTTTTTTGCGATATATTCAACAGAGCTTCAGCCAGGCTTTTTAGAGGAATTATCGACTAAATGGGCCAGCACTTATGGTAGTTTTGAAGCGATTGTTTTTTTAGTGGTAGCCATAATGGGTTTTACGACAAGTTTGGTATTAACGCTCTCATTTATGCAACTATTTAAGACTTCGAACACTAGAAGCATTAAGAGAGTATAAAAATCATAAAAAACACTTGTAAATTCACGATTAAGAATTATATTTGCACCCGCCTATGGAAAAAATCCATCAGGTTTAATCATTACATTTAACAATATGTACGCAATTGTAGAGATGGCAGGGCAGCAATTTAAAGTTGCAAAAGACCAGAAAGTGTACGTTCACCGTTTACAGGTAGAAGAAGGTAAAAAAGTCACTTTTGACAATGTACTTCTTTTGTCTGATGGATCGAACGTTACTATCGGCGCCCCGGCTATAGACGGAGCCGCAGTAGAGGCTAAAGTCGTTAAGCACCTTAGAGGTGACAAAGTAATCGTTTTTCACAAGAAAAGACGTAAGGGTTACAGAAAGAAAAATGGACATCGTCAGTCTCTTACAGAGATTGTAATCGAGTCGATTATTTCTAAAGGAGCTAAAAAAGCAGAAACTAAGAAAGCTGAACCAAAGGCTAAAAAAGAAGAAGCTAAAGCAGCACCAGTTGAAGCTAAGCCAAAAGCTAAAAAAGCTACAGGTAAAGCTGATGATTTAAAGAAAGTTGAAGGTATCGGACCAAAAATCGCTGAGACCTTAAACAATGCAGGTATTTCTACTTTTGCTGAATTAGCAAAAACAGACGCAGCTAAAATTTCTGAAATTATTGCTGACGTTCGTGGAAATCACGTAACTGACACTTGGCCAAAGCAAGCACAATTAGCTGCTGATGGTAAATGGGACGAGTTACAAAAATGGCAAGACGAATTAGATGGTGGTGTAGCTAAATAAGCTAAACCATTAAGTATAATAATATTTAAAACCTTAGACAATGGCACATAAGAAAGGTGTAGGTAGTTCGAAAAACGGTAGAGAATCAGAATCAAAACGATTAGGAGTTAAGATTTTTGGTGGTCAAGCTGCAATCGCTGGTAACATTTTAGTTAGACAGAGAGGAACAAGACACAATCCTGGTGAGAATGTTTACGCAGGAAAAGATCATACGTTACACGCACGTGTTGATGGTATGGTAAAGTTTACTAAAAAAGCTGGTGGAAAATCATTTGTTTCCATTGAGCCTTTTGAAGCATAAGCTTTAAGCAAATTATTTTAAAAACCCTCTTCAGCAATGAAGAGGGTTTTTTTATTGTCTATTATCGACGATAATTGGTAGTTGTGTTATAACAACTTATCGCCAATTTCAAACCAGGTATTCACACGTTCAAAACCTTCGGTGTTTACATTATGGGGCGAAGTAAATTGAAGGCTTCTGCCATCAAAATTCTCCAAATTAAAACTTCTATCATCTATTAAGATATCACCTTTAAGAATATGTTTGTGACCACAAAGAATGCGATTTTGCCATGGTATAAAAGGAAAGTGCTCATCTAGCCATTCACTTTTTTCTTCTAATGAGTTAGGGAACTGCATGGCTGCCGAAGCAATATACACTTCGTGCTTGTCGGCAAGTTTAGACAAAATTTCTTGACTGCTTGCAATAGGTTTTAAATTTCTAAAGAAACCTTTTCTTGTAGCATGTTTGCGAACACTCTCTTGATGAGCTTCTGGCACCATACGCCATACTTCGGTACCCGAGCATAAATCTTTTGTTAGTTCTCCGTTAAATTCAGCATTATAAAGTTCTATATGGGCGCCATAGGTATCAGCTATAACCTCATCCATATCAACAAAAATTATCATGTTTTTTATTTTTATTAAAATAAAGATAAAACTTAATATAGATTCAATAGGCTATTATTCCTTTTTGTAAACAAAGTATTCAACGTTTTTTAAATGATAATTTAACCTTTGTGGTAGTTAGAAAACTACCTAATAGTACTACCATTTTTGATTTCTAAATCCGTTTGCTTTAGCAAAGGTTATAGTGCTCCCTAGGTACTCCTCTAGATTATATTTTGGTATCGGCAATATTCTCTCTAGCTCGGTCGTGT
>JANQUX010000304.1 GCA_030730545.1 Maribacter sp.
ATTGTTATCCTTAAATTTTTTCAGATTTCCTATAATATTAAAAACCATGCTGATGACCAGTAATAAAAAGAAAATAACAATTGGAATCAGAAGAATGTAACTTGACACATAATCTAATAACAAATTATATATCAGCATATAAAAACTCAGAAGAACCGATATGTACAAATAAATTAAAAGTATCGTGAAAGCTGCTGAAAATATAACACTGCATAATTCATCAACCTTTTGAATAGTATCTTCTTGCTTTGGCAGTATAGCCAAAATCTTCTCTGTATAAATTTTAGAGTATGCGCTGTCTTCAACACTATAATCAGGAAAGACCGAATTCAAGCCTACCAAGCCGATCCAATAAGCTCGCAAAATAAAATGAATTACAAACATGGACACTAAAACACTAATCGCCAACAACCCTATAATAGTTATTATGTAACCATAAATATGCTGTTCAATAGGTAATAAGTCTATTAATTTATTAGTAACCCACTCTATAAAACCAAATAATTGAAATGTACCAAAAATGGCAATAGCTGAGACCAATAATTCTGCTTCCCAACTTTCTTCTTTAAGACGTTGAAGCCATTTTATATTCTTTTTATTTTCTACAACTGGGGTGGTTTCTGGTGGTAAGCTCATTCTGTATTATAGTCTCAATGGTTAGTGAGACTAATATACCGTTTCTTTAAAACTTAAGAAACATTAAATCATTAAGAATCAATCTCGTCAAAAAAGCAATTGATTACAGCATCTAGCTCTTGTTGTATTTTTGGGTCGGTGCAATTAATCAAGATCGAAAAAACAAGCTGCTCTTCGGGGTAGACAAAGAAATTAGCATATCCTCCTACTCCATTACCAACATGTCCAAAGAACTTTCTTCCTTTGGCATCTTCACTCACCTGCCAGCCTAAACCGTAATATGTAGAATTACCTTCAACTTGTTGCGAGGTTAAAAATTGATTGAGAATCTCTTCGCTGATTTCAACTTTCTTATCTAAAAATGCTTGTCCGAATTTTGCAATATCTTCAGAGGTGGACAAATATCCGCCGCCTGCTAGTTTGTAAAAATTATCGACAGGTATCGCCTTTCTAAATCCTGAAATACCCTTTGTGTAAAATGTAGCTACTTGGTTTGGTACTTCGGATGTAGAAATAGAATTCACATCGTTTTCTTTTTGGCTGTGAGTACCTATCGTGAAATCAGTACCATAATGACATTCGGGACAATAGGTATTCAACATTCCTAAAGGATTTAGGACTTTCTCTTGCACATATTCTTCAAACGGAATTCCGCTTGCCGCTTGCATTGCCGCTGAAATCATTACCCAATCAAAACTATTATATAAATATTCGGTACCCGGTTCATAAACCAAAGGGTCATTTTTAAATACGTTTAAACCTTCCTTTATAGACAAAGGTTCATTTAAACCGTATTCCTTGCCTTTGTATACTCTAATGCCTGCTGTATGGCTAGCTAATTGACGAATAGTAAAGTCCCATTCTTTTTTAGGGTAATCTGGCAAATAGGTGTAGAAAGATTCATCTAAATCTATAAGACCATCTTGCACCAAATAAGCCAATGCTGTTGCAGCGATAGGCTTTGAAACACTGGCTACTCTGCATATAGATTTTCGTGCATCAATGAATTGTTTTCGTTCTAAATCGGCATAACCATATCCTTTTTGAAAAATAGTTTTTCCACCTTTTAAAACGGTAATTGCAATTCCCGGAGCTTTATCGTGTTTAATTAATTCTTGAAGTAAATAATCTGCTTTTACAAGTCCGCTTAACTGAGTATCATCTGCTAAAACCCGTTTAGCAGCAAATACGTTTTTCAGATATTTGAGAATTGGGTTCATTCCACAAAAATCAAGCGACCGTTATACAATTCTTCTACGGTAACTGTGGGTGGTCGGTTATAACTTTGCAAATCTCCCGTACCTCTCAAAACCCCAGTTAAACTCTCTTGCGGGTTCACCAATAGATCATTCGACCCTCTATGGTTTACATTTACACGTTGAGTTATCAAATCTTGAGCTTCAACTCTAGAATCGCCTGCAGCAATACTTATATTGAAACTTTCTGCCCTGCCTTTCAACTTGAAATAAGAAATTCCATTACTGGTTAAACTTAAACTGGTAACATCTAATTCTAAATTAAATTCACCATCTGTTGTTTCTGCTTCGGGATCTGTAAAACTTTCTGAAAGCAGGCTTAAGCTCTCAAAAGCCAACACTCCGTCACTTTGAATAGGAAAACCGGTACTACTTCTAATACTGGTTAAATTCGGGGTAGTCACATAAACTATGGTTGTACCATAATCCCTAACATAATTACAATCATTGGTATCGGTAAGTAATAATCGACCATCTTCGACCACAGCAGCTACTTCGTTACGTAAATTCTTACCTGTTTCAATTTCTACTTTTTGTGTGTCGCCTTGTTTTATAACCAAGGTTACATTTTCAAAAACCGTAATGGTCGTAAAAGCCGCCACCGAAACTTCTTCCCTACTAATTACACCCGTTTCTTGAAAACAATCTGACGCGTTTTCAGAGTCGCAAGAATTAAATACAAGCAACACAACAAGCATTGTAGAAAAGGTAAAAAGTCTTAGACCTATACCTAAACCATTAAAGTCTATTTTCTGTTTTCTATTTTCTAACATCTTATGACTACAATCTTATTCCAATTCCGAATTCTACAGCTTCTGCCTTTGCACCGTGAGATTTTAAGGTTACTGCTCCATATACCTTTTCACCAAAATAGCGTTTTAAACCCATTCGATTATACATACGCCCTTCAAAATCAAACGGATAATACACATAATAACCTAATTGAGAAATGATGGACATTTTGTTGATGAACAGCTCATGACCTACAAATACCCCTACCCTTTTATAGTCGTCATCTGCATTAACTCCGTTTTCTGGAAAAGCGATACTTTGATATCGAATCAACTCCTTTAAAAAGTTTGAGAAATAAACATCTGTACCCAGTTGAAGTGCGCTTTTTCTACCTACCCTTTTATCGGCATATGCAGAAAGCACAACAAACCCATATTGACCAGAATTAATAACATCACTCTCATTTATACCTGTTCTTAAAGCGAAATTATAACGTAAAGGCTCTGTTACTTTTTCTTTTTCTCGTTGTATATATTCTATTTCTTTTCCGCCGTCCAAATCATAGACAACACCAGCATTAAAAGCCAATGTATTGGTCGATGTATTCGGAGCCCTAAAATTGGCATTTGAATAATGTATTACAGAAATACCTGCCTTAAACCCTAAGCCTTTTATAATATTCTCTTTATGATAATTGAACATTAAATACGTAGAACTCAACACATCAGAACCGTAGGCATTATTTCTAAAGTTGGTTTCTTTGTCATACGGATTGGATGCGTAAGCAACACCTTGGCCCACACGAAGCTGTACGTTTCGCTTAAAAAAATAAAAATTATAGTGCGCGTAGAGTCCGTAATTATCACCTAACGTACTATTGTTCGTATTCTGGTAGATAAATGAATATCCTAAATCTGGATAGTTATATAATGCTTCCCATTCTTCAGAACCATAAGTTTTACGGTTATAACTCAAAATTACACCTGCAGGATGTGATGTAATCAAGTGCGATATATCTGGATTATGTAAAATGATTGACCCGTAGAACTGACTAGCATCTAGGGTATACTTCTTAAGCTCAGTAGATTTCTGTGCAAAACAAAAAGAAACTGAAATCAGTAAAATGGATAGAAACTTAAAATTCATTGAAGGCAAAAATAGTTATAAGTACGAAGTACCATGTACAAAGTACCAAGTTCTTTCTTACAAATCATGTAATTACAAAAGTAACAATGTCACTTCGAGTGAATTTATGAGGTACGAATAAATTTTTATCGAGAAGCTCTCATGTTCCAAAGGTTCTCGATACATTTTCACATCTCCAATACTCTACGAAATAAAAACATTCGAACTGGCAATTCAGCTAGCCAAAGACTAAAACAATGCTTCTGCTATCGCCTTAATATTATCAGATTTTCCCATAGAATAGTAGTGTAACACAGGCACACCGGCGGCTTTCAATTCTTTAGATTGTTGAATTGCCCATTCAATACCTACAGCACGTACCTCTTTATTTGTAGCACAACTATCTACCGCCTCAATTAAGTCTTGTGGCATATCTATTCTAAATACTTGTGGTAATAATTGCATATGCCTTTTAACCGCAATTGGTTTGATACCCGGAATAATCGGCACGGTAATTCCCATATTTTTAGCCGCTTCTACAAACTCAAAATATTTTTTATTATCGAAGAACATTTGTGTAACTATATAATCGGCACCTGCATCTACTTTTTCTTTCAATCGCTTTAAATCTGATTGTAATGAAGGTGATTCTAAATGTTTTTCTGGATACCCAGCTACACCAATACAGAATTCACTACAATGCTCACTTTCTATTGCTTCGTGCAAGTACTTACCACAATTTAAGTCTTGAATCTGCCTTACCAAATCAATCGCAAAGGGGTGTCCGCCATCGGTAGCCTCAAAATATTTCTGTTCGCTACGGGCATCGCCTCGTAAAGCCATTACATTTTGTATGCCCAAATAGTGGCAATCGACCAACAT
>JANQUX010000305.1 GCA_030730545.1 Maribacter sp.
CTGGTGTATACAAAATGATTGCTGTAGAAGAGGAAGAAATTAGAACAAAATATTCATCTAGAACTACAGATGTACTTAGAAAAGTATTTGCCCTTCAAGATAAAAAGTAGATTTTTAATAGACACTACAATAACTTAAATAATTATGCGTTAAAAATAAAGGAACTGTATTAAAACATTCATTTTCAATTTTTTGAGTTAGTTAGTTTGAGTTAGTTAGTTATTTTAAACCGGTGGGAGCACCGGTTTTTTTTTGTTTTAAAAGTAAAAAGTGTATACTACTAATAGCGATTAAATTAACCTCGACTTTCTAAATAAGTAATCACTTTTTCATTAAAAAACATGGGTTGTTCTACATTAACTACATGACCGCAATTTTCAACTACTATAAGTTGAGAACATTCATGGAGCTTAACAATTTTGCGAATGCTAGGTAAAAACAAATAATCTTCTTCACCCATTACATATAAGGTTGGAATTTTAATATCGGCAGAACGAAAAAAACGTAGTAACGGATTTATCTCTGACGTAAGCTTAAACCAACGAATAAATTCTTTTTGGTACAATTTCTTTGCTTCGCGAACAAAAAGCAATCTAGACTCCCGATGGTTCTTATTCGGCATTATAATAATGGCAAAGAATTTATATAGCCATAAGTAAGGTATCACCGTTTTAAAAACAACACCAAGTTTTATTAATATTTGAGAACGTAAATTTAGTTTCATAATAGCACCGCCCATAACCATACTCTCTACTCGCTCAGGGTGATTTTCTGCTAAATTGCGAATAAGTATAGTACCTAACGAAATACCAACAAAGTGCGATTTCTCAATCTTTTCATGATTAATTACCTCAACAATGTCATTGGTAATAACATCGAAAGTATACTTCTCATCAAAAACATTCTTTAAACTAGGTTTAGAATTGCCATGACCTCTTAAATCGAGTAGCAATACATTAAAGTGTTTCTTGAATTCTCGTATTTGTTTATACCAAATAGAAGAACTACCACCAGCGCCATGAACAAACGTGACCCATTTAGAAGATGTTTTATGCCGGTAAGTTATATAGTGAAGCAACTTAATGTCTCTTTAAAAAACAGTTAATCTACAATGTATCAATTCTTTTTCAATTATTGGTTTAGGATAATCAAAATTCACTTAAAATGAATAGTCTTTTCAATATTCGTCTACAATACTGTTAAAAAAAAGACATATTACCTAATAATTAGTTGTACAGCTTAGTATACGAACGTCCAAAACTTAAATCTGAACGTATATTTGTAAGAACACAAATCTAGTATAATGAACAAGCAGTATTGTAAGGTAGGATCAGTAACACCAATAGAGGCAAACAATGATATTATTAGCTTATTGGAATACCAATATCAAATATTTTTAGAAAAAGCTTCTACTATTCAAGCGAATACACAATTAGGAGAATTTTTTGAGTCAAAAGCGCAGAAAATTAAAAGAACGTTAGAAGAATTAGTTTAGTCTTTCTAGCTCTTTCTTCATTTCTTGCTGTAATTCTTTAGCCTTAACCTTGGCTGCATCTGCAAAATTATCTTGATCAGACGCATAAATTATTCCGCGAGATGAATTAATTAGTAGACCAATATTTTTGGTCATACCATATTCACATACATCTTTTAAGCTACCCCCTTGCGCACCAACTCCTGGCACAAGCAAGAAACTTTCAGGCACAATTTTTCGAATCTCTTTAAGATATTCTGCTTTGGTAGCACCTACAACATACATTAAATTCTCGGCACCTTTATAGGTTGTCGACACAGACAGTACTTCTTTATAAAGCTCTTTACCTTCTATCTTTTTTGTCTGAAAATCAAAAGCACCTTCGTTAGACGTTAATGCCAAAAGAATGGTATGCTTGTTCTCAAAAGCTAAAAAAGGCTCAACCGAATCGCGCCCCATGTACGGAGCGATAGTAATAGAATCGAAATTTAAATCTTCAAAAAATGCCTTCGCATATCTTGTAGAAGTATTACCGATATCTCCGCGCTTTGCATCGGCAATGGTGAAAATATCAGGATAATTATTATTTAAATATTTAATTGTTTTACGTAAAGCAGACCAGCCTTGAACTCCGTATGCTTCATAAAAAGCGATATTAGGCTTATATGCAACACATAATTCATGAGTTGCATCGATAATAGCTTTATTGAATGAGAATATAGGATCTTCCTCTTCCAATAAAAAAGCTGGAATCTTCTCTAAATCGGTATCGAGACCAATGCACAAAAAAGATTGTTTTTTATGAATTTGGGCAACTAATTCTTGTGTGGTCATATATTAAAAAATCTCAGAGGCTTCCTTTAATCTCTCTGTATTATCTACAAAACTTAATTCATCTATAATTCTCTGAATATCACCATCAATGATATTAGACAAATCATACAATGTTAATCCGACTCGGTGGTCAGTTACCCTACCTTGTGGGTAATTGTATGTTCTAATTTTAGCAGAACGGTCACCACTACTTACTTGAGAATTTCGTTTAGCGGCATCTTCTTCTTGCTTCTTTGCCAATTCCATATCATATAATCTGGAACGCAATACTCTAAAAGCCTTGTCTTTGTTTTTATGTTGAGATTTTTGATCTTGACACTGCGCTACCAATCCGGTTGGGATATGTGTTAAACGTACAGCCGAATAGGTTGTATTCACCGACTGACCACCAGGACCAGATGAGCAGAAAAAATCTATACGTACATCTTTAGGTTCTATTTGCACATCAAACTCTTCGGCCTCTGGCAAAACCATAACCGTAGCAGCACTAGTATGTACTCTACCTTGAGTTTCTGTTTGTGGTACACGCTGTACACGGTGTACACCAGCTTCAAATTTTAATGTACCATAAACATTGTTACCGGTAACTTCGAACTGAATTTCTTTATATCCGCCATTAGTACCTTCACTAAGGTCGATTACATTAGTTTTCCATCCTCTAGACTCACAGTATTTAGTATACATTCTAAAAAGATCACCAGCAAAAATACTAGCTTCATCACCACCCGTTCCTGCTCTTATCTCAACAACTACATCTTTTGCATCTTCCGGATCTTTAGGAATCAACATGAGCTTTATATCCTCTTCAAGTTTTGGTATAGCACCTTTAGCTTCCTCCATTTGCATTTTTGCCATCTCTAGCATTTCTGCATCACTACCATCAGCAATAATTTCTTCAGCCTCCGCGATATTATTGGTCAACTCAAGGTATTCCTCTCGTTTTTCCATTAAATCCTTAAGATCCTTATACTCTTTTGTGAGTTTCACATATCTTTCCTGATCGGTAATAATATCTGGCTGAATTATAAGGTCTGAAACCTCATCAAAACGTTGTTTTACGATGTTTAACTTGTCTATCATATGCTTACTTCACTTGTGTGGCAAATTTACAATAAAATTGCGGACACACTAAAGTGTTTATTATGGTATGAATTAAAAAATAAGAATGTGTTTCTTTAAAAGAAAAGCTAGTTTAGCAAGACGCCATTGCTTTTATGCATTTTATTGGCGCTGTCTACAATAATTACCTCTGTATCTCCCAATTGATTGATAAGCGCAAGCCCTGCATCGATACCCATCACAAATACTGAAGTAGCTAATGCATCTGAGGTTTCTGCACTTTTAGCAAAAACCGACACACTAAGTATACCCGTAGCCGGATAACCCGTTCTCGGATTTAAAATATGAGTATATTTTTCATTGCCTGAAAGTATAAAATTACCGTCGCTACCAGTAGTAGCAACCGATGATTCAAGAATCGGTATCCAAGAAGATATGCCGCCTTTTTGATCAGGGTTCACCACCCCTATAAGCCACTTATCTCCCGTCACTTTTGTACCCCATGTGGTAATATCGCCATCTATATTGATGATACCCGCCTTAACCTCATTAGAAACTAACAAAGCTTTTACCTTATCTGCTGCAAAACCTTTACCGATACCACCAAAAGAAATACGCATTCCCTTTTTACTCAAGTAAACCGTTTGCTCTTTGCTATCTAGAATAATATTCTTGTATCCGATTTTTTGCTTTATAGATTTAACATCGTTCGATGTGGGCATGGCTTCCATACTACCATCTAGTTTCCAAATATCGTTCAATGCCGTAAATGTAATATCAAAGGCACCATCAGTTATTTCTGATAATAAAATGGATCGCTCTATTAATTTATAAAGCTCCCAACTTACAGGTACAGGTTTGATACCTGCATTTTTATTGATTAAACTAGTTTCAGAATCCGCATCCCAAGAAGAAATTAATTTTTCAATTCTTTGCACTTCCGCCAAAGCCTCTTGTATATAGATATAACCAAGCTCTTCATCTTCAGAAACAACTGTGATATCAAAATCGCCACCCATTACCTCGTACGATTTTTTTACCATTACGTACTTTTTCTCTTGACCATATGCAAAGCAGGTCATTAGACATAGTATTAAGGCATAAATCTTTTTCACTTATTTCTCTAATTGGGAATACATATGGATATAAAGAATAAATAAGTTAGGTTGGTGTAGTTGTGGTTTATTACAATGTTGCGCGATGATTATTCAAAAACACGCAATATAGAACCCTCAAGGCTGGTATTGTAAATTTTTAA
>JANQUX010000306.1:0-1801 GCA_030730545.1 Maribacter sp.
GCTTATACCTGTTAACGATGATATTGTTACCAAAATAGACCGCGAGAACAAAAGTATTTTTGTGAAGACCCCAGAGGGACTTGTTGATTTATATCTTTCGTAATTAGTAACTTTCAACTTAAGATTTTTTAATATTTATTAATTCAAGTTGAATAGGCTTATTTTTTCTTAGTTTTAGCAGTCATTGTAATTAAGGAAAAAATTAATATGGCCAATAGGGTTACGAAATACTTTAACGGGTATTTTTCTTCTATTAATAAAAATATTAAACCCTGGCACCATATTTTATTTTGGTCGGTCTACTTTGGGTTTAATACTTTTCGTTGGACCTTCATTCACGACGATTTTCTACTTTCTTTACGAACCAATTTAATAGGTTTTCCTATACACATGTTTTTGGCGTATTTGAATGCCTACTACTTAATGCCAAAGTTCATTTACACAAAAAAATACGTTCAGTATACGGTTTATATATTGTTGGCTTTAGTCGTAATGCTCTTATTCAAATATAACCTTACCTATTATTTGGTGAGCACAGATGTTATGCCCGAAGCGAACGAGGTTATAGATTCACTTACAGTTGGCTACGCTGTGCAAACTATGATAGGTGAAGTATATGTAATATCTTTTTTTACGGCGATTAAACTTACGGTCGATTGGCTTAGAGAAAGTAGTAAACTTCACGATTTAGAAAAGCGACAATTAAAAACTGAACTCCGTTTTTTACGTTCTCAGGTTTCTCCGCATTTCTTTTTCAATACCTTAAATAATATCTATTCTTTAACGCTAGAAAAATCTGATCAGGCTCCTGAGGTTATTTTAAAATTGTCTGAGCTTATGCGTTATTTATTGTATGCAACAAAAAAGCAACGGCAAGATTTAACTAGTGAAATTAATTGTATTAGAAATTACATAGATTTGGAGCGCATTCGGTTCGATGACTCTTTAAAGATTGATATGAATATATCTGGCGACCTTGGTAATTGTAAAATACCGCCGATGTTACTTATCCCACTTATAGAAAATTGCTTTAAACATGGAGCCAGTAAGAATATTGGGGAAATGAAAATTAAAATTGATGTAAAAGTTGAAGACGGCTTTATGAATTTTAAAGTCTCAAACTCTATACCTAATGTCAATAAAGAATATGTTTATCCTGTAAAAAGAGGTGGTATCGGTTTGTCGAATGTGAAAAAGCGTTTAGAGTTGGGCTATGGTAAAAATGATTATGATTTGCAGATATTCGAAGAGAATAAAATGTTCAATGTTTTTTTAAAGCTTAAGGTAATATGATTTTGAAAGTGATAGTAGTAGATGATGAACCGTTGGCAGTAAATGTGCTTAAAAACTATATTCTCAGAGTTAAAGAATTGCAGTTAGAAGGCACCTTTTCAAATGCTTTAGATGCATCAACTTTTTTAAGAGACAACCAAGTTGATATTATGTTCTTAGATATTAATATGCCTTTTCTTGACGGATTGGAATTCTTGAGTACCCTGCATAAAAAACCATTTGTTATCATGACCACAGCACATGAAGAGCATGCGTTGAAGAGTTTTGAGCTAGAGGCGATAGATTATTTGGTGAAGCCTATTTCTTTACCACGCTTTTTTAAATCTGTAGATCGTGTAATTGGTTTAAAGAGAGGTTCCGATAATGGTTCGTCAGATAAAGACGAGAAGCCTGCTATTTTTGTAAAGGTCGATAAAAAGAAACTTCAGAAAATATATCTTGATGAAATTATGGTGATAGAAAGCCTTAAAGATTATATCAGAATTATTACCCCGACCGCAAAATATAT
>JANQUX010000306.1:1901-4619 GCA_030730545.1 Maribacter sp.
CAAGATCGCTGCGCCATGAAAATTGGTACTGACGGTGTTCTTTTAGGTGCTTGGGCAAATATCGAAAACAATCCTGAATCTATTCTTGATATTGGTGCTGGCACTGGTGTTATTTCTTTAATGTTAGCGCAACGTTGCTCTGCAGAAGTAATGGATGCCATAGAGATTGATGCAGATGCCTATGAGCAATGTGTCGAAAATTTTGAATTATCGCCATGGGGAGATCGATTGTATTGCTACCATGCCGGTCTCGATGAGTTTGTAGATGAAATCGAAGACCAATATGAATTGATTGTGTGTAACCCGCCTTTTTATGCTGAAACGGTAACTTCAGGAAACCTACAGCGAGATCAAGCACGACAAAATGAGTTTCTTCCTTTCAACGAGCTTCTCGATGGAGTTTCGAAATTGTTAACCGAAAACGGACAGTTCGCTACAATTATTCCTTTTAAAGAAAAAGAGGCATTTGTGCATATGGCAGCAGACTTAGGTTTGTTTCCAAAAGAATGTCTTCATGTAAAAGGAAATCCCAGCGCAGAAATAAAACGTGTGTTATTGGCGTTCTCTAGAAAAGAGCAAGAATGTAAGACTACCGAGTTGGTCATTGAAACAGAACGGCATGTGTATACTGCTGATTATGTGGACTTGACTAAAGAGTTTTATTTAAAAATGTAACTTTAGTCTTTCATAATGTTATATTTCTTTATTTATCTTTGATAAAAGCATTGTTATGAGACCAGATTTATTTGAAGCACCAGATTACTACAATTTAGATGATTTATTTTCTGAAGAACATCTGTTAATTCGCGATGCCGCACGCCAATGGGTGAAGCGCGATGTATCTCCAATTATTGAAGAATATGCCCAAAAAGCAGAATTCCCAAAGCAGATCATAAAAGGTCTTGCCGAAATAGGCGCTTTTGGTCCATATATTCCTGAAGAGTATGGTGGGGCAGGTCTAGATCAGATTAGTTACGGACTCATCATGCAAGAAATTGAGAGAGGCGATAGTGGTGTTCGTTCTACGGCATCGGTACAATCGTCTTTAGTAATGTACCCTATATTTACGTATGGTACAGAAGAGCAACGAAAAAAATATTTACCAAAATTAGCTTCTGGTGAATGGATGGGGTCTTTCGGGTTAACCGAGCCTAACCATGGTTCTAACCCAAGTGGTATGGAAACTAAGTATAAAGATATGGGTGATCATTATCTTTTGAACGGAGCTAAACTTTGGATATCAAATTCACCTTTCTGTGATATTGCCGTTGTTTGGGCAAAGAATGAAGAAGGGCGTATTCACGGATTAATTGTAGAGCGTGGTATGGAAGGTTTCACAACGCCAGAAACGCATAACAAATGGTCTTTAAGAGCTTCGGCAACGGGAGAATTGATCTTTGATAACGTAAAGGTTCCGAAAGAAAATCTTTTACCAAACAAATCGGGATTAGGAGCACCATTAGGTTGTTTAGATTCTGCAAGATTCGGTATTGCTTGGGGTGCGATCGGTGCAGCGATGGATTGCTATGATACCGCATTAAGATATGCAAAAGAGCGTGTGCAATTCGGTAAACCTATTGCAGCTACACAATTGCAACAAAAAAAATTGGCAGAAATGATTACCGAAATTACCAAGGCGCAATTATTGGCGTTTAGATTAGGGCAATTAAAGAATCAAGGTAAGGCGACTACTGCTCAAATATCAATGGCTAAAAGAAACAATGTTGAGATGGCTATTAATATTGCTCGCGAAGCTAGACAGGTATTAGGTGGTATGGGTATTACTGGCGAATACAGTATTATGCGACATATGATGAATTTAGAAAGTGTTATTACATATGAAGGTACGCATGATATTCATTTGCTAATTACTGGTGCAGATATTACAGGAATGCCAGCTTTTCAATAAGGTAACATTTTGGTAGTATAGCCATAACATGTAACCAAAAAACGACAACTACCTTTGTCTTGCGCGTGTAAGATGTGTGCATGTTTTTTGGATAAAAGCTTAAGCCGATGGGAGCATCGGCTTTTTTATGCGATTAATTTTTGTGAGATAAAAACTGAGAAAACCATTTTCCTGATTCTTTAATCGTTCTCTTTAGTGTTTTAAAATCGACATGTACCAACCCGAATCTTGGATGGTAACCTTCTGCCCATTCAAAATTGTCGGTAAACGTCCACACGAAATATCCGTGAATATTTAAGCCTTCTTGTTTCGCTTTTAGAACTTCCCTCAAATAACGCTGTAGAAAATTTAATCGGTCTGTATCGGTTATAATTTCCCCTTCAATAGTGTCCTTAAAAGCAGCTCCATTTTCTGTGATGATAATTTTCTTTATATCGGTATACTTCCCGAACTTCTTGATCATATTGTATATACTAGGTGGGTAAACCTCCCAATCCATCAAGGTGGTTTCTACATTTCGTTTGCTAGCTTTTACAATTTTAGCTCTTATATATGGCACCAAAAGACTGTATTTTACTTTCTCGCGAGTATAGTTTTGAATTCCGATAAAATCAAAATCGAATATGCAATCTTCCATATCGGTCGGTTGAATGTAAGGTTTTAGTTTTTTTAGAATCGGTGCTTCATTTGTGGGGTAACCCAAACCTAGAGCTGGTTCTATAAATAAACGATTGAGTAATGCATCTACCATTATAGCAGTTTTTCTATCTCGCTTATTCTGTCTGTACGGGGTAATTTGTGAGCATGAA
>JANQUX010000307.1:0-1200 GCA_030730545.1 Maribacter sp.
GAAATTCCCTTTTTTGATGCTTTCCCATCCTTCTTTTAGTACAGGTAGACCAACTGGTATGTATGCCGCGATATACCAAGCTAAACGTATATAGCCTTGAAAGAATGTGAAAATATTAAAATAGTCTAAAGCTATACCAATGACCAACATCGTAAAGCTGATGATTGCCGGCAGGTATAATTTAAAGTTTGATGAATGTGGTGCGGCTTCGTGTGTATGTTCGTCATCGCTGCAATGAGCACAAGTGCTTTGCGTTGGCGTAAGTGATTGTAGGTCTATTTTTTTCTTTTTCATAATACCTGCAAGGTCTGAAAAGAGATCGTGCAACAGAAGTGCATTTAATGATCGCTACACGAATCGCATATACCTTTAATAACCAAATTGGCATCTTCGGCAATATAACCTGCGGGTAAATTGATATGCGGAATTTTATGTTCGGTTAAGCAAACGGTTTTGTCGCATTGACTACAGTGAAAATGCAGGTGTAAGTCTTGATCAATCTCACAATTACAACCAGGCTCGCATAGTGCGAATTTGGAAACATTGGTACCATCATCTATTTGATGAACAATGCCTTTTTCTTCAAATGTTTTTAAAGTTCTATACAAGGTTGTGCGCTCAGCTTTCTCGAAAGCATTCTCAATATCGGTAAGCGCGACGGCATTTTGTTTGCTCGCCATGAATTTATAAATAAGTATACGCATAGCAGTGGGGCGCACACTTTTGTTATCTAATGTTTTTTCTATTTCGGTCATGCAAAAAAGTAGTTTTTAATTACCCTTTACACTAATGTAATCAATGTTATACAAGATTTCAACTTGAGAGGATCTTTAACTTTAAATTAAGCAATTGTAGTGTTGAAAAAGTACTTAATAATTGATATAAAGTGCTGAAAATTTGATGAATAACAGGGTAAAAATTGATTTTTAAGAATAAGTGACATCGATTGGAAAATCGATAAGTTCTTATCTTAAGTAAATAGATAAATACTAAATTTCAGGGTTTGTTTAATTGAAATATCAGGCTGCTAAAGTTGGTGTTAATTGCCATGTTAAAGATCCTTCAGTCAGTAAGATAGCGGATTTCAATTGCAGGTGATCTTTAACTTTTTAGCCCTTACTTATTGAAAATTATTAAGCATTTTAATTCTACTCAATATCGTAAGCAATATGAAAAATAGCGTCACCTTGATTCACAATT
>JANQUX010000307.1:1210-4585 GCA_030730545.1 Maribacter sp.
CGTTAATACAAATAAGATATCCGGTTTCTTTGGCTTTTATTTTCTTTTCAAAATACCCGAACGGACCAGAAATGCTTCCTATTTCTTCTCCCTTTTTTACTGCTTGTCCGATTTTGATTGTTGGGTGAAACATACCCGAATGTTTTGCTCGAACCCATTTAGAGGCATGAACCAATTTCGGTACCGTTTCTTTTAAAGCATACTGTGAAAGTTCTTCTTCGAAATTTCGCATGCCTAGATGATGCATCATCCGCAGTGCACCAACAATACCTGTATCGGTAATTTCGCTATCAATATGAAGCGATTTACCACCCTCATATAACAATACTTTTTTATCAAGTTGATGAAGGGTCTCACGAAACGATTTTTCTCTTCCGGCAGATTTTACAATAAATTCTGCACCGAAAACTTTCGCTAAAGCTAATCCGTCTACATCATCGCTATCAATTCTTATCTGTGGTGCGTTAAAACGGCTGTCGCCGCCCGTATGATAGTCAATACAATAATCTATAACCGGAGCGATATCTTTTACCAAATGATAGGCAAAGCGGCTTGCTAGAGATCCGCGTAAACTACCTGGGAACACTCTGTTTAAATCTCGACCATCAGGAAATTGACGGGCTTGGTTCAAGAACCCGAATATGTTTACCACCGGAATACAAATAACCATACCGCATTCTGGGCGGTTGAATTTTTTGGAGACTATTTGCCTAACAATTTCTACACCGTTAATTTCATTACCGTGTATACCACCTGTAATGAGTAGGGTAGGACCGTCTTTTTTACCACGCTGTACAATTACCGGAACTTCAATTTTAGTTCTGGTGTGTAGTTTTGCGATATCTAAATTCAACTGGGCACCTTTGCCTTTCTGAATGGTTTCGCCTAAAAGTGTGTATTTTTTATTAAACATCTCGTATTACCTACATTAAAATTTCTACTATAACCTAAAAGGTTACGGTTTGGTATATTTTAATCGGTAAAATTAGTGTATAAAAAGATGAGTATTACTTAAAAAGTTATTTGTTTATGGGGCGATTAATAGTGTATCATGTTCTATGTCTGGACATTTGATTTGCTTTTTGACGTCTATTAAATGTGTTCTGTGATTGGCAAAAATTAAATTTATCTTTGAGTAGTTAATTACATTATATTTTTAAAACTATATGAAGATTTATAAGTCCGTCTCCTATATTATATTATTGCTTTTTATAGCATCTTGTAAAAATCAGAACAAAAACGAAGTTGGTGATGTTGCTCAAGAAAATCATGAATTTACCAATGATCTTATACATGAAACCAGTCCGTATTTATTACAACATGCACATAACCCTGTAGATTGGAAAGCTTGGTCAGACGAGGTTTTTAAAAAATCATCCGAAGAAAATAAGCTAGTGGTTTTAAGTGTGGGGTATTCTACCTGCCACTGGTGCCATGTTATGGAAGAAGAATCTTTTGAAGATACCGAAGTAGCCAAACTTATGAATGATAAGTTTGTTAGTATTAAGGTAGACCGAGAAGAACGACCAGACCTTGATATGGTATATCAGACTGCTCTACAATTGGTAAATGGTACAGGAGGTTGGCCCATGAACGCTATTATTATGCCTAATGGTAGTCCGGTGTTTTTGGGTACATATTTTGAGAAAGAAGAATGGAAGAATATTTTAGTCAAATTCAGTTCTGAATATGAAAAAAGTCCCGAAAAAATGAAGGAGTATGCCACCATGTTGGCAGATGGTGTACAAGAAGTTTATGAGGAGCCGGCAAAACAATCGGCGAATGCCATTACACCAAATAAGTTTGTAAACGGTATTACGGAGTGGGCTACTCTTTGGGACAAACAATGGGGCGGTAACCTGAGTCAACAGAAATTTATACTACCTGCTAATTTGACTATGTTGTTAGATTATGCCGTTCTGCAACAAAATAGTGACGCTGAAAATCATGTTATTAATACGTTGGATAAAGTGATACATGGTGGAATCTATGATCACGTAGATGGCGGATTTTTTAGGTACAGCACTGATAATACTTGGAAAGTGCCTCATTTTGAAAAAATGTTGTATGATAACGCGCAACTCGTGTATTTACTTTCAAGAGCCTATAAGTTGACTAAAAATAAGGAGTACAAAACTAAGGTGGAGGAGACGCTTAAATTTTTAAAGACTGAAATGCGAAATGAAGATGGAGGTTATTTTAGTGCTATGGATGCTGATACTAATGGGGAGGAAGGAGTCTATTATGTTTGGAAGAAGGAAGAGCTACAGTCGTTATTAGGTGATGACTTTGAATTATTCTCCAAGTACTTCAATATAGAGGATAGTCAAGTTTGGGAAGATGGAAACTATGTGTTGAACAGCACCATTTCTAAAGATAAATTTTTAAAGGAGTTCGATTTGAGTGAAGAAGCCTTTGATAAGAAAAAGGAGAATTGGAAATCGACTTTATATAAAGCACGACAAAAAAGAGAAAAACCCACCAAAGATTTTAAAATTTTGACATCTTGGAACGCGCTTTTAATTGATGGACTACTAGAGGCATACAAAGCTTTTGATGATGAAAAATATTTAACAGAGGCCGTGTCTGTATTTAATTATTTAAAGGAGTACAATTATAAAGATGCACAATTGGTGCATTCTTATACAAAAGATAGTAAGCAGAAAGAGGTATTTTTAGAAGATTATGCTTTTCTAGCCAAAAGTGCTTTTGCCTTGTACGAAGTTACCTTAGATGTCTCGTATCTACAGACTTCAAAAGAGTTAATGAATATGGGCTCAGAAAAGTATAAAAGTAATTCTGAGTTGTTCTATTATAATGTTTCTAATGATTTGGTGCCGAGTATAATTAATACTTCTGACGGAGTGGTGCCATCAGCGAACGCTATTATGGCGCAGAATTTTCTGCGAATTGGTCATTTAGAATACAATACCGATTATTTAAAAAAGGCAGAGGCAATGGGAGCATTGATTACAAGTGATTTTGAAAATCATGCTGTAAGCTACGGAGCATGGGGATCTCTGCTTTTGCAACAAGCATATCCTTTTTATGAAATTGTTGTTGTTGGTGAAAATGCCAAAAAGCTAATGAGTGAAATACATAAGACCTTCTTAGTAAACTCTATTATAGTAGGTTCTACTGTTGAGAGTGATATTTCCCTTTTTAAAGATCGCTATGATGAAGATGAAACCTTTGTTTATGTATGTCAGAATAATACTTGCAAATTACCTGTAAAAACAGTTTCTGATGCTTTTGGTCAGATGAAATCTTTTGGTTATCAGGGGTTTAGGTAGATGTAGGAATAGTTGATCTTTAATGGTTTTTTTTGCTATTTTGATTGAGTTTACAAAGTTTTTGAATGGAAGAGTGGTATGC
>JANQUX010000308.1 GCA_030730545.1 Maribacter sp.
ATTACAAAATAGTTGTATGATGAGAAATAAGTTAATGTTTTTGACCTTGGTCTTAGCATTTTTATGCAATGGTTGTTCTATTGATGATGATGGCGCCAATTTCCATTTTACCGCATTGGAAATTGTTGATGCAGAAGTACCAGAATCTTTTGTTCTTAATGAGACCTATAAGATTACTGTAAATTACCTAAAACCTGATAGTTGCACATACTACGAAGGTTTTGATGTTGTTAAAGATTCCCTGACCACGAGAAGTGTTGTTGCCATTGGGGCAGTACGAACAGATATTGATGATTGTATGGAAGAATTAATTCAAGAGACAGCGTCATTTAACTTTCAGGTAATTTATACCGAACCCTATACATTTAAATTTTATACCGGCGATAATAGTGACGGAGAGGCAGAATATTTAGAAATTGTCGTTCCAGTAAACAACCCTTAAAACAACCAACCATTTGTGAGTCTAGAAGAGCTCATTCATAATTGCAAAAAAGGAGACCGTAAAGCACAGGAACTATTATATAGAGCCTATGCCACAACTCTTTATGGCATATGTTTAAAGTACTCTAAATCTAAGTCTCAGGCAGAAGATACCTTGCACGACAGCTTTATGACCATTTATGATAAAATAGGTCAGTTTAAAAATAAAGGTTCTTTTGAAGGTTGGATGAAAAGAATTACCATAAATACTGCGTTACAAAAATATAGAAAAGAAGAGTATTTAAACGTAGTTACAGAAAACACAGAAGAAGAAGTTACGGTAGATAATGCTTATGCCGATATCAGTTTACAATCGCTTTTAAGTTACATACAAGAATTACCGAATAAATACCGTGCTACATTTAACCTATATGTAATGGATGGGCACACGCATAAAGAAATTAGTGAAATACTAGGTACCACTATCGGTACCTCAAAATCTAATCTTGCTAGGGCACGCGCATTATTAAAGGAGAAAATAGAAACTAAAGTGACACAATCAATTGTAAGTGTCTTAATTATAATATCAACATACTTTTTATAATCTGAACGATTATAAACAGAAACAGTACTAGATGCAGAAGAAAAATATAGACGACCTTTTTCGAGACAAGCTCTCGGACTTCAAACAAAACCCAGACAATAAAGTCTGGCGGGCGATTGATGCGTCATTGAACAAAAAGAAAAAGAAACGGGTGATCCCTATTTGGTGGTCACTAGGTGGTATAGCGGCTGCAATAGCCATTGGCTTATTGGTAATTAATCCGTTTTCCGATGGTCAACTATCGAACGAAATATTGGTAGATACTGAAAATGAATCAAAAACCAACATTGATATTCAACCGAATACTGAAAATGAAATTTTTATCGATTCGATAGACATCAACAAAAATCAAGTTGTTGAACAAGAAATTTCCATAAAAAATAGCGTTAACAGTATTGAAAATAATACAGAAACAACACAGCAGAAATCAAGCAACATAATTAAACCATCAGCCAAAAAACGTGATAATTACATCGGTAAAAGCCAAAACTCGGTCGCTGATAACAAAAAACCGATTACGCCAAGTAAGTCAACTACAAATGGTGCATTACTAGCTGAAAGCATTGCTTTAAAAGAAAAAAGCTCTAAAAACACATTACATACTGATGTTAATGATGAAAACAGCACAATGCAATCAAGCAATTCTTTTGAAAAATTAGGTTCGACCGAATTGCCTAATGAAACTGCTATTGCTCAAAATACAAATACTGACGAAACAGTTGAAAACCCGAAAACGGCTAAGAAATCTATTTTTGAAGAAATTGAAAATCAAGAAGAGCAAAGAGAGGAAAAAGTTGCTAATAATAGATGGTCTGCTGGCCCAAATGTTGCCCCCGTATATTTTAATGCGCTTGGTGAAGGCTCCCCAGTTAATTCTATTTTCAGTCCGAATGCCAAATCGGGTAATGTAAATATGAGTTACGGAGTCTCTGTAGCCTATGCCGTAACTAAAAAGCTGACCATACGCTCAGGCATCAATAAAGTAGATTACGGGTATGATACAGAAGATGTTGCTTTTTCATCTTCCTCAGCTTTGGCATCTACCAATAGTCAATTAAGCACTATTGATTATGCAGAAACATCTAACACACTTACCATTTCGAGTAAAGTAGTTGCATCAGACAAATTCAGCACCATAAGTTCTGCTTTAGATGTTACAGCAAAAAGTCCGACAAGAGAAGGCTTTATGTCGCAACAATTTGGTTATATAGAATTGCCCGTCGAATTAAATTACGCACTAATCGACAAAAAATTCGGAGTAAACCTTATTGGCGGTGTCAGTTCTTTATTTTTAATTGACAACGCAGTTTCTTTGACTTCTGGTGAATTGACCACTGAAATCGGCGAAGCCAATAATATTAACGACCTAAACTTTAGCGCCAACATGGGGCTTGGTATAAATTATAACTTTTCACAAAAAGTTCGATTTAATGTAGAACCGATTTTTAAATATCAATTGAACACGTTTTCTAATGTAAACGGTACTTTTAGACCCTATTCTGTAGGGGTTTATAGCGGACTCACATTTCAGTTTTAAATCATACCTATGAAAAAGTACATCTTAAGCTGTCTTTGCCTTTTCAGTATTTCTATCTACTCTCAAGATGTAGAAGATGAAATTATAATTTCAGAAGAACATCATGAATTAAAGCTTAACGGCCTCTTTTTGATCTTGGGCGCCATTGAGTTAGATTATCAATATTTACTAAACGAAGAGTCTGCTATAGGTATTGATGTACTTTATACTTATGATGATGAGAATCTCGATGTCAACTATTATGTATCGCCGTACTACCGTCAATATTTTGGAAAAAAATATGCCTCAGGTTTCTTCGTGGAAGCATTTGGCATGTTAAATTCTGTTGATGATTACATCTATGACTCTTATTACGACGAACCAACAGATTCTTATTATTCCAATTCTGGATACCAAGAAAATGTTGTCGATTTTGCCTTAGGTATCGGCTCAGGTGTTAAACTACTTACTAAAAGAGGTTTTATCGTCGAAATAGATGCAGGCATTGGTCGCAATCTATTTAAAAACGATAGGGGTTTTACCATTATCGGTAAAGGTGGTATTAACCTTGGTTACAGGTTCTAGCTATTTGGTTAAATCGCTAAGTATCGTTTCTCTAACGCTTGTTCTTAGCTCTGCCGTTTCTTCTGGCCGTGTGGAATGCGTCTCTACAAAAGAATGAACTCTAGCCCTACATTTACCAGGTCCTCCACTCAAAAACGTAAAAGAAAACCGTTTTTTGTTATCAAAAAAAGTTATGGGCACCACCGGTATTTTATGAGCAATGGCCATTTTAAAGGCACCATCTTTAAACTTATCTAAAACCACATGTTCTTCGGGCACACCACCTTCAGGAAAAATACAAATACTCAAGCCCTGCTGTAATCTCTTTTGCGCTCTTCTATACACACCAGTTCTACTTTGGGTATTATCTCTATCTACCATGATACACACACGTTTATAAAAGAATCCGAATAAAGGTATTTTAGCCAACTCTTTCTTACCCACGAATACAAATGGGTTTCTACTTACCACTAGCATAAGCATAATATCAAGCATACTCGTATGGTTGGCCACCAACATATAGCTCTTATTCTTCACCAAACGTTGCTCATATCTTACTTTTGGAAAACAAAACATACCATACAGTATAAATCTAGCCCATAGGTTTCTAGCCATCCAGAAAAACTGTGGATACCAGGCTTCACGCGAAGCAAAAATTACCAGCAATGGAAAAAAGAGTAGAATAGGAATAGCCACTAGAACATAAAACCAAATTCGGTATATAGTTTGACCGACGTATTTAACCAATTTAAGCATAAATCAAAAGTAGTTATTTACGATAGTTTTTTTGTATTTGTTTTACCTTTGCTTTTTTAGAAAAAAGAAAATGGCAAGAATTTTAACAGGCATACAAAGTACCGGAACTCCGCATTTAGGAAATATTCTAGGAGCGATTAAGCCAGCAATAGAAATGGCAAATAATCCTGCTAACGAATCTTTTCTTTTTATTGCAGATATGCATTCGTTGACACAAATTAAAAATGGCGCAGAGTTACGCCATAACACTTATGCTGTTGCCGCAACTTGGCTTGCCTTTGGATTGGATATTGAAAATACCGTTTTTTATAGACAGAGCGATGTACCACAAACGGCAGAACTAGCTTGGTACCTAAGCTGCTTTTTTCCGTACCAACGATTAACCCTTGCACATTCTTTTAAAGACAAGGCAGACAGGTTAGAAGATGTAAATGCCGGACTCTTTACCTACCCCATGTTAATGGCTGCAGATATTCTATTATATGATGCCAATATTGTACCTGTAGGTAAAGATCAAATGCAACATATAGAAATGACGCGTGATGTTGCTTCTCGTTTTCATGCACAATTAGGTGAAACTTTTGTTTTACCAGAGGGCAAGGTTCAAGAAGAAACGATGTACATCCCAGGTACCGATGGTGCTAAAATGAGCAAGAGTAAGGGTAATTTAATCAGTCTTTTTCAGACGGATAAACAATTACGCAAACA
>JANQUX010000309.1 GCA_030730545.1 Maribacter sp.
GATAGAAGCTAGTTGGATCGAGTTTTTGATACCTGTTACCATAGTAAGTACCGCGCTATTTAATTTAGTCGATAGCAATGATCAAAAAGAAGATAATACAATATGGTTTCATGTAATAGCCACAGGTATTTTTGGGCTAGTACACGGATTTGGATTCTCTAATTATTTTAAAATGTTGATTATGGGAGAGGAAGATAAACTAGCACCATTATTAGGCTTTGCTGGCGGTATCGAATTGTCTCAGGTAGTTATTGTTTTATTAGTGTTGATTTTTGCTTATGTAATACAAAACATTTTAAAAGTCAAGCAAAGCCTATTCATAACAGTTGGTAGTGTTTTAATAGTTCTAATTACCCTGCCTCTGTTATATGAAACATTTCCTTTTTAGATTGTTAAAATTTAGCCTAAGACATTGTGGGTACTGCTCAAAGCAGGTACCTTAGGCTTAAGTACTTAAATAATATGTACTGTAGATGAAGAAAGAAAAACAATTAAAGTACGATAGGGCCTATTTAAGAATGGCCAAAGAATGGGGTATGCTTTCTTCATGTAAACGAAAACAAGTAGGCGCCATTATCGTAAAAGATAGAATGATTATTTCTGACGGGTATAACGGTACACCTACGGGATTCGAAAATTACTGTGAAGATGAAGATGGGTACACGAAGTGGTATGTCTTACATGCCGAAGCTAATGCAATTTTAAAAGTAGCAGGTTCTACCCAGTCTTGCCAAGGTGCTACTTTGTACATTACGTTATCGCCTTGTAGAGAATGTAGTAAGTTAATTCATCAGTCTGGCATTAAACGTGTAGTATATCAAGTAGGATACAAAGATGATTCGGGATTGCAATTTTTAGCCAAAGCGGGAGTTGAATTACAGCATATGCCAGAAATAAATGTGGCTAATTAACGTTAATTATAATGATGAATAAAAAATACAGTTCTCTTCTACCACTAATTATCGCTTCTGCGCTTGCATTAGGGTTTTTTGTTGGCGGAAAACTGAATTTTAATGACTCTCCAGAACGTTTATTTTCTACAAATTCTAAAAAAGACAAACTCAACAGACTTATAGATTACATTGACTATGAATATGTAGATGATGTAAACACAGATAGTATTGTTGATGTTACCGTTAATAGCATTCTAGAAAAACTCGACCCGCATTCCGTATATATTTCTGAAAAAGAAATGTCTGGGGTAACCGAAAATATGAAGGGCGATTTTGTGGGTATAGGTATTAATTTTTATGCCTATCAAGATACTATTGCCGTTATAAAAACGGTCAAAGATGGTCCAAGTTTCCTTAAAGGAATTTTACCTGGTGATCGTATTTTAATGGCTGATAACGATACGCTTTACGGCAAAGACTTCCCTAGTGAGGTTATTGTAGAGAAATTAAAAGGCAAAGAGGGTACATCTATTGATCTTACTGTTTTTAGAAAGTCTGAAAATCGCACATTCAAGGTTAAGGTAAAGCGTGGTATAGTTCCTTTAAAAAGTGTTGATGCTTTTTATATGCTTACTAAAGACATTGGTTATATAAAAGTAAATCGCTTTGCAGAATCTACTTATAAAGAATTTAAAGATGCCTTGGTGAATTTACAGAAACGCGGCGCCAAAAAATTAGTGCTCGATTTAAGGGATAACCCAGGCGGCTATTTAGGTATGGCCGAAGAAATGGCAGATGAATTTTTAGAGGACGGTAAGCTAATCTTGTTTACTAAAAATAAAAAAGGAAAAATCAATAAGAGCTTTGCGACCGATGAAGGTAGCTTTGAAGATAAACCAATTTACGTACTCATCAATGAAAGATCTGCTTCTGCTAGTGAAATTGTAGCTGGTGCTTTGCAAGATAATGATGTAGGCACCATTGTTGGTCGACGTTCGTTCGGTAAAGGTCTGGTACAACGAGAAATGGCTTTAGGCGATGGCTCGGCAGTTAGACTGACAGTTTCTAGATATTATACACCTACTGGTAGAAGTATTCAAAAAACGTATGCTAACGGCACCAAAGATTATTACCAGCGTTTTACAGATAGATTTCATAGCGGAGAAATGATTTCTGTTGATAGTATTAAAGTAGCAGATTCATTGAAATTTACCACTCCGAAAGGAAAAGTGGTATATGGCGGTGGCGGTATTATACCTGATGTATTTGTACCTATCGGTAGCAATGAGGAGGAAGCTGTTGAGAGTATGGATAATTTAGGGATTTTATCCTTTTTCGTATTTGAACATTTAGACGAGGATAGAGAAAGATATGCTCAATACACCCAAGAAGAATTTGTAAACGATTTTAAAGTAGATGATATTCTCTTTGAAAGGTTTGTGCAATACTCTGTAGATAGAAATCTAAGAATGAATTTCTACGATTATGAGCAAAGCATAAAGAGATATCTAAAAGCTAATATTGCCGAACAGTTGTTTAATACCAATATTCACGCAAAAATAAAGGCAGATGATGATTTAATGCTTCAAAAAGTATTGGAATTGGATGGTGCTGGAATTCAGCAACAAGCATCTGGCGTAATTAAAGCCATTAATTAATCATTTTTCATCTTATCTTGAATCTTCTTGCTGGTAACGAATACCAAAAGAAGTACAATAGCGCATAAAGAAGCCATAATGCCAATCAATGCGATAGTACTATTTTTTTCAAAAGGGTCGGCAAAATTTACCAGTGTTACATTATAGGCTATAAGTGCTATTGCAACTACTATAAAAATTATGGATAATGTCTTGCTCATAAACTTGTTTTTATAAAAATACAACCTTCTAGTGGTCTAAAAAAGCTGATTAATGTTAGCTGCGAATAATTTAACAGCAATTGCCATAAGAATAACACCGAATACTTTTCTAATTACGTTTACTCCGTTTTTACCTAACATCTTTTCAATTTTTACAGATGATTTTAGAACTATAAAAACGAAGATGATGTTAATGATGATAGCTACAATAATATTTTCTACAAAATATTCTGCTCTTAACGACAGTAAAGAGGTAAGTGTACCTGCACCTGCGATTAACGGGAATGCAATAGGTACAATAGAAGCACTTTCTGGTTCATCATCTTTGTATAATTGAATACCTAAAATCATTTCAATAGCTAAAAAGAATATGATGAATGCACCGGCAACAGCAAATGAATTTACATCGATGCCTATTAGGTTTAAGATTTCCTCTCCAAGAAACAAAAATGCTACCATAATAACGGCTGCAACTACAGATGCCTTTTCAGATTGAATATGACCTACTTTTTTTCTGAGCCCAATAATAATAGGAATACTACCCAAAATATCAATAACGGCAAATAGTACCATACTGGCGGTAGCGATCTCTCTTAAATCAAAATGAAACTCCATCCTTCAAATTTTTTGCAAATTTACGTTTATAAATACGCACTTAGATGTTTATTCTTAAAATATTCTAAGACCATTGCCTTTTAAAAAATGTATCTTGCGCCCTTTAAATTAGGTCATGTTTCAATTAGGGAAAACCATAGTATCTGAAGAAATAATCGAGAGAGATTTTGTATGCAACCTTAGCGCTTGTAAAGGTGGCTGCTGTGTTGATGGTGAGGCGGGTGCACCTGTCGAAGATGCTGAAACCGAAATTATGGTAGATATCTACGCCAAAGTAAAACCATTTTTGAGACCAGAAGGTATTGCCGTTATTGAAAAAGAAGGTGCTTTTGTTAAGGGTGAAGATGGTGAATGGGAAACACCGCTAGTAAATGGCAGCGAGTGTGCTTACGTCATTTTTGATGATAAAAAAATTGCCAAATGCGGTATTGAAGAGGCTTACAACCAAGGTAAAATTAAGTGGAAAAAACCTGTGTCTTGTCACTTGTATCCAATTAGAGTACGTGAGTACACCGAACTAACCGCTGTTAACTATCATAAGTGGCAAATATGTGATCCTGCATGTGCTTTAGGTGAAGAATTAAAGGTGCCTGTTTACAAATTTGTAAAAGAAGCCTTAATTAGAAAATTCGGTGAACCTTGGTATAATGAATTAGAGGAGGTCGCAAAAGATCATCTTAAATAGTCGGTATGTATATAACGATCTGCGTACCGATAGCGTTAGTTTCGTCATCGAATTTATCAATGATGTCTACATGAAAAAAGTTTTCATAATCACGAGAAAAATTTGCTAATCGCTCTTTGGTAATATCAATACCTACTGACTTTCTCTTAAGAACTTTACTGTCCTTTATTTTTTCTGCGGCATCTCGACCCACACCATTATCGGTAATGATTATTTCAATGAAACCACTTTTACCTTTTTTTACGATTAAGTCAATATTTTTTGCTCCATCTTTAGATGATAACCCATGCCACAGGGCATTTTCTAAAAATGGTTGAAGAATTAATGAAGGGATTTTTATATTATGGGTATCGATGTCATCTTTTATATCAATAACAAAATTGATTTCATTAGAAAATCTAATATTTTCAATGTTCATATAGAGTGCAACTGTTTCTAATTCTTCTGCTAATGAGATTTCTCGTTGCGACGATGCTTCTAAAATTTTTCTCACCAACTTAGAGAACTTGTTTAGGT
>JANQUX010000310.1 GCA_030730545.1 Maribacter sp.
CAACTTGGTTCATCGGTCGTATTTTTTTCAAATCCCGCAACATTCCATGCATCTACACCCGCGATTACACCGTAAACGATTCCCGTGGCATTTAATCCTCTGCGCTCTAACGGTGTAAAATAGTTATCTATGAGTTTATCTTTTACCAAAGGCTCACCAGCAACCTGGCAACCAAAACCTAGCTTTTCTAAATTTGGTTGATGCCGAATTCCGCTTTTACCTCCTAATAAGGCATTCGTAAAATCGGTAAGTCCCACGCCATTTGGCGCGCATACTCCCAAACCTGTTATGACAACTCTTCTATTCATTACTTGTACCTAACATGCCCGCAACTATACCTTTACAGACTAATTTATCATCTTCATCATACATTTTTACATTGCATTTTAGTTTCTGAAATCTAAAATACACCAATTCTGAAATAACCTTAACGCGTTCTCCCGGAAAAACAGGCAGTAGAAACTCCATTTCAGAACTACTCATTCCTATTTTTAGGTTTGTTAGTTTAGATTGCTTTCCTAATAGAAAAATCCCCAGACAGACCAGACCTATTTGTGCACAGCACTCCGTTAATAATACGCCTGGTGTAACGGGATTGTTCTTGAAATGCCCTTTATAAAAATCTGAATCTGGTAAAAATCGATAATTGCCCTGAACTCCTTTTTCATCTATATGCTGAATTTCGTCCACAAACAGAAATGGTGCTGTGTATGGTAATTCATCTAATATCCATTTGAAAGATTCTTTCATAGCCTTAACCCCTTATATTAAACTTTCGCCACCATCAACTTTAATAACAGTACCCGTAATCCATTTTGCTTCATCAGTCGTTAGTAAATACACTGCATTTGCAACGTCTTCGGGAGTTGTTAACCGATTATTCGGATTCCTCTTTAACGCATTTTCTTTGATTTTCTCATAACCGGGAATCATAGATAACGATTTAGTCATAGTAATACCTGCCTGTATGCAATTCGCTTTTATACCGATCGGTGCAAATTCTAATGCCATGCTTCTAGTCAATGCTTCTAAAGCTACTTTAGCTACCGAAACTGCACTGTAATTTGGCAATGCTTTCGTATTACCTTCACTTGTAAACGATATAACCCGCATGTCATTTGCAAAAAGCTTGGCTTCTACCAATGCTTTCGTCCAATCGTAGAGACTCAAAGCCATGGCATCAAAAGTGATTCTAAAATCGGTATCGGTCAATGTAGGTCCGTTTTCTGAATACATGGGTTTTAGTGTTCCTTTAGCTACGCTATGTATCAATACTTTTATTTGATGCCCTTCAGGTAATTTTTGCTGAATATCAGCAATAATTTCTGGTCGCTTACTGGCATTCAAAGCATCTACATTCATGCCAATAACTTCATTTCCGTAAGAACGGATATCATTAAATGCCATTTCTATAGCTTCCATATCAGTACGTCGATCTCGGTGAAGTATTAGTATATGATAACCATGTTTAGCCAATTTCTTCGCCGTAGCTAATCCGAGTCCGCTACTTCCTCCTAAAATTAAAGCCCAATAGGTATTTTTCATAGTTGTTATTTTATTACTACCATTCTATCAATACACGCTGTGCCGAAAAACCAGGACCAAAACTTAATATCAACCCCTGTTCGCCTTTCGCTATATCTTTTTCTAAGAAGCGCTCTAATACGTATAAAACAGTAGCACTACTCATATTCCCATAAAGTCGTAACACCTCTCGCGTATCATCAATATTCTTACCTAATGCACCGAATAGTGATTCTACGGTTTGCACTATTTTCTTTCCTCCGGGATGAAAGATTAAATGGTCTACGTTCTGAATATTACTACCGTACTTTTCTAAGAAAGGATGTACAATATCAGCAAAATGATTTGAAATTGTTTCGGGTACAGCAGGATCAAGAATCATTTTTAATCCGTGATTGGTCAAATCAAATCCCATCATCTGTGTAGCATCTTTAAAGTGATACATTTCTTCACCTATAATTTTTGGACCTACAGCATCTGCTTCTGACGATAGCAGCACACAAGCCGCACCATCTCCAAAAATTGCCGCACTTACCATATTTGCCATCGAATAATCTTCTAGTTGAAATGTGGCAGTGGGACTCTCTACAGCAACCAAAGCAATACGCTTACCAGGATTCGATTTCAAAAAGTTATGTGCATATATGAGTCCCGAAACTCCCGCAGCGCAACCCATTTCGGTAACTGGCAATCTTACCACATCTTGTCGCAACCCCAATTCATTAATTAAATAGGCGTCTAAGGACGGAATCATAATACCCGTACAACTAACCGTAATAATATAATCGATAGTTGAAGCGTGCCAATTACTTTTTTGCAAGGCATTTCTGAGCACATTCGTACCCATACGTTTAGCCTCCCTACTATATATTTTATTTTTATCTTCAAAAGAAGTGGTTACGAACACTTCTTCGGGTGGCATAATGGAATACCGCCTATCTACTGCCGCACCTTCAAAAATCTTTACCACTTTTCGTGAAAAACGTTCTTCTTGACCGCTAAGCCAAAATTCAACAAGAGGAATGATATCTTTAGTATCTCTATAATACGCGGGTAATTCTTTGGTAACGCTAATAATTTTTGTGTGATTCATAACTATTCTTAATCTTCAATCTACTACTTCTTTTTTAAAACCCATACATATCTAAAAGCCCATTTCCATTGAATATGGTGTTTTGCAGTTGTAACCTGACCAGCAAAATGCTCTAATTCTTCCTTTTTAAACGCCCTTCGTATAGATAAGAGTCCGTCTTTCTTGGCAATTTCAGTTTTTATAAAGAAGAAACTAAATGCCTTGAATAAGTAATACGCAACGGGACTCCGTTCCAAATCATTTATTACGACACCTAACTTTGCTATTTCTACAAAACGATTCACAAACTCAACTACTCCGTCATCTGTAAAATGATGCAAGGTTAATGTCGTCATGACCACATCAACATTCCACTTCGAAAAATCAGTTTTTAAAATATCGGTATTCAAGTAACTTATCTCTGGATAATCGGTTGAATATTGCTGTGCTAACTGTAAACCTTGTTCATTAAAGTCAACTCCTATCAATTGTAAAGTAATATTCTTTTTTCTGGCTTCATCCGCTAGCTTTCTAAGCATGGTTCCTTCGGCACAACCTATATCTAAAATCGTATACGATTCTTTATTACATAATCTAATTAGCTCAAAAACAGCATTTAAAGTAATACTATAACCCCCTAATAGTTTATTTACCCTATTAATATCTTGCAGTATGGTTTCTAGCTCATTTATGGTACCTGAGTAGGTATCCATAATCTCAATTTCTGAACTTCTTTTCTTAAAATCTACCATTATGAAATCAGTTGTCCATGGGTTTTAGAAATGATAAATTTTAGTATTGATTTTGATTTTCCGACGGATTTAATTCCCATTGATACTAATCTATTGTTCAATAAAATTCCCTGTAATCTTCTTCCGAACCATAATCGATTACTGAATTCCTTTGACCATAATTTTCTATAATCTCGTTCCAATAACTCACGCGTATAATTTGGGTCATTAAAATAGCGCACTATTAATTCTGAAGCAATCTTAGCACTATGAATAGCCATCGCCATACCATTACCGCAAAGCGGATGAATGAGCCCTGCAGTATCACCACACATTAGCATATGACCAACGACACTTTCTTTTTTATCAAATGCAATTTGTGCAATTGTCATAGGTTGATCAAAAATAGGTTCGGCATTTTTTAAAAACTTATTCAGAAACGGATTTTCCGCTACCACGTTAGAGTTAAAACTATGGATATCCTTATATTTTTTAAAACTATTATAGTTAACCAAATAGCAGAAATTCACATCTCCTGTTTCCGTCTTTGATAATCCGCCATAACCGCCTTCGAAATTATGTAAACCTACTAGCTTATCAGGAAAATTAGCCATTTTGTAATGGGACTTCACTGCCAACCAAGATTGATTTTTATCACTGAACGCTCGCTCCATTTTTTTATCTAAAATAGAACGCTTACCATATGCGCCGAGGGTTATTTTTGACGTATAGGTATTAGATTTAGTACTAATTGTAAACTTATTATTGTCGTAGGCTGTATTAATTACTTTTTCAAAGTAAAAAGTAACCCCTAGCTCGATTGCCCTTGTATATAAAAGCTGATCAAAAGCAAACCTGCTAATTCCGAATCCGCCTAATGGCAAATCGGTCTCAATAATGAATCCGTCTAACGTACTTATTTGAAACTTCGAAATGTCTACAGCTCCAAAAACTTTTAAATCTACCCCTAAGCGTTTTAGATAAGGTTCGACTTCTTTTGATACATATTCTCCGCACACCTTATGATGGGGATATGGCTGCATTTCTATAACGGCAACGTCCAATCCTTCCGAAGCTAAATGAATAGCAGCAGTCAAACCCGCTAATCCGCCTCCTATAATAAGTATGCCGTGTTCTTTCACTGCATGAAAGTTACACCAAAAACAAAAAAGCCCTGCATATGCAGGGCTTTTATTTTAACGCTAAACCATAATATATAGTTCTTAGT
>JANQUX010000311.1 GCA_030730545.1 Maribacter sp.
CTTGTATGGTATTTAACTCTTTTATAATACTAGTGTATTCTTTATTTGGTTCATTTTGGGTTTCATAAAATTCTATCAGCTTATCCTGCGCAGCGGTAATTTTAGAAAAATATTCATGGTACCATTTATTTTCCTCAGAATTGGTAATTGTTAATCCGTTTTCAAGATCAAAATTGAATTTCACATCTTCTTTTTTATCATAAATAACATCGATATAAAATTCATCTTGCGGTACTGCATAAACTAAGCGGTACATACCTGCCTGAGCAGTAGCTGGCATTTCTAATGTAAAAGAACCATCTTTTACAGCGGTATCGACACTATAACGTTCGCCATTTGGTGTCAATTCGTATGCAATTAACCATTTGAAATCTTTTGGAGGTGAAAAATTACCAGAAATAGAACCTTGTGCCTGTATACTTAGGCAAGTAAAAAGAAGAAAAAAACTAATGAGAACTTTCATGATTTTGTAAAGACAATTATCGGACCATTATTGATAGCAACATACTAAATGTAATTATTCTATTTATGATAATCCTTTATTGATTATTTAATAAGCGAAGAATACCTTGTTTAAAGAATAAAAGTAATAATCAATCGGCAATTGTGAGGTGTAATTTTAAAAAGCTTATGAAAATTCCTTTTCAATTTTCATGTGACCAAGGGCTTCAGCTATTTTTTGTAGTTCCTTTTCATGAACAAATCCATCAGAAATTGCCACTTCTTCTAAAAGATTAGATAATACTTTCTTTTTTTCTAAAGACATCAAGTTTAGAATTTTGTAGGCCTTTGCTTTGTCTAGATTTCGAGCTTGCCCAACAAAGAAACTATCAAAAGAAAAGCGTTCCATTAATTCTGTTAGGTATCGCATTTCGGCAGGGTCAACTTTGCTATCAGCTAGAATAACATAGTCTACCATTTTTACAACGGCTAATTTTTCTTCTTGTGTAAATTCTATTATACTAGCCATTACTCAGTTTCTTCTCCTAATCCAATATTAATAAAAGTGTCAATAATAAGGTCCATTTCTTTTTTATGAATGGCACCATCGGCAATGGCAACTTCTTCAAGAATGTCGGCAAGTGCTTTCTTTTGATCGTGTGGTAAATTATAAAGTGTAACTATTGCATTGTCATAATCTAACAAATTTGCACGCTCTAAAAATGCATCGTCAAAACCAATGACGCTTTTTAGTTTGTTCAAAGTTTCTAGTTCGGCCGGGTGTATTTTACCATCTGCCTCTATTACTTCATAAATCATTTTTACAAAGGCTGCTTTTACAAACTCTTCAAACTCCATTATCTTTATTTTGGAGTTGAAAGATAAGGAAAACGGTGATACTTTTTAATATAGTTGTGCAAGGAGTTTTACAACCTTATTAAAAGTTACTAGTAGTAGCTGTTAACATGTGCGAGGCGAAGATAATTGCCCTTGTTAATTTTATACTTACTATGCTTTTTTAGAGAGCCCTATTTCAGAGAAGACATGTCGTATAACATCACTTTCTTTTTCATGAATATATCCGTCAGATATAGCTACTTCTTTTAATATTTGGGCCAGTTTACTTTTCTTATCCTCAGGCATTTGTTTTAAGATATGTACACTTTGCTCTAAATCGATGTTACGTGCCTGAATTAAAAAATTACTATCAAAATCGATGATGGACATTAATTTCGCCAAAGCATTGATTTCACCATTATGCACTTCACCATCGGCTACAATTACCGAATCGATTAAATGTACCATGGCCAACTTTTCTGAAATATCAAACTCCATATTATGCAATTGTTTTTTCTTTTATTTCAAATGGCTTTAATGCCAAATAAGCCCTGTCCGTAGATCTTATATTTTCGAAAACTAGTAATAACCGTAATCCGTTTCGGGTCTTTTTTTCTTTTATTTTACACTGCTGGGCATGAGATTGTACATATTGTAAAACTCTTGTAAATGTCGAAGTTTGATAAAATGCCGATTGTTGATCACTTATAAAGTACCCGATCATTTTACCTTGCTTCATTACAATTTTCTCTAAACCGATGCTATTTGCAATCCATTTTATACGGACCGAGTTGAGTAAATCTGCCGCCTGATCTGGCAATTCGCCGAAACGATCTACTAATTGTGCTTCAAATTTTTGAAGCGCAGCTTCGTCTTTTACCTGGTTCAGGTCTGTATATAACGTTAACCTTTCGGTAATATTATTAATATAATCGTCAGGAAAAAGTAATTCAAAGTCAGAATCTATCTGTGTTTCTTTAACGAACACCTTCTCAAGTTTGCCTTCAACCTCTTCATAAAGGTCTTTAAATTCGTTTTCTTTTAATTCATCAATCGCTTCGGCTAATATTTTTTGATACGTTTCAAAACCGATTTCATTAATGAATCCGCTTTGTTCACCACCTAGCAAATCGCCAGCACCTCGAATCTCTAAATCTTTCATGGCAATATTGAACCCGCTACCTAATTCGGTAAACTGCGCCAAAGCTTCTATACGTTTACGTGCGTCATTAGTCATTGATTCGTAAGGCGGAGTAATGAAATAACAGAATGCTTTTTTATTGCCACGACCTACACGACCACGCATTTGGTGCAGATCGCTCAAACCAAAATTGTTGGCGTTGTTTATGAAAATGGTATTGGCATTGGTAACGTCTAAGCCACTCTCAACAATAGTGGTCGATACCAACACATCGAACTCACTATTCATGAAGCCTAGCATTAGTGCCTCTAGTTTTTTACCCTCCATTTGACCGTGACCAACTGCTACTTTAGCATCGGGCACTAATCTCTGAATCATACCGGCAACTTCTTTAATATTTTCAATACGATTGTGAATAAAGAATACCTGACCGCCACGTTCAATTTCATAACTAACGGCATCTCGTATAATTTCTTCATTGAAACGTACAACCTGACTTTCTATAGGATATCTGTTTGGTGGTGCCGTTGTAATCGTAGAAAGATCACGAGCAGCCATCAAACTAAATTGTAGTGTTCTTGGTATCGGTGTTGCTGTTAATGTAAGTACATCTACATTTTCTTTGATGGACTTTAATTTGTCTTTTACGGCTACCCCAAATTTTTGTTCTTCATCAACAATTAATAACCCGAGATCTTTAAACTGAACATTTTTGTTTACCAGTTGATGGGTGCCAATAATGATATCGACCTTGCCTTCGCCTAAGCGTTGAATGGTATCTTTTTTCTCTTTTGCTGTTCTAAATCTGTTCAGATAATCTACTGTAACAGGCATATCTTTTAACCGTTCAGAAAAGGTTCGGTGGTGTTGAAATGCCAATATGGTGGTTGGTACTAAAACGGCTACTTGCTTACCATTATCTACTGCTTTGAATGCAGCACGAATTGCAATCTCTGTTTTACCAAAACCTACATCACCACAAATTAAACGATCCATAGGTCGCTCACTTTCCATGTCTCTTTTTACATCTTCGGTAGCGGTACTTTGATCGGGAGTATCTTCATAAATAAACGAAGCCTCTAGTTCATTCTGCAAATAACTATCTGGGTTATATTGAAATCCCTTTTCTAGCCTTCGCTTTGCATATATTTTAATAAGGTTAAACGCGATTTTCTTAACTCGAGATTTGGTTTTTTCCTTGATTTTTTTCCACGCACCAGAACCTAATTTGTAAATTTTAGGTGGTGCACCATCCTTACCATTGAACTTTGAAATTTTGTGGAGAGAGTGTATGCTAACGTACAAAATATCACGTTCACCATACATCAATTTTATAGCTTCTTGCTTTTTGCCTTCAACATCAATTTTTTGTAATCCGCCGAACTTACCTATACCGTGGTCAATATGGGTAACGTAATCACCTATTTCAAGTTTGTTCAGTTCTTTTAAAGTAATTGCCTGCTTTTTCGCATAACCGTTCTTTAAATGGAATTTGTGGTAACGTTCAAAAATCTGATGATCGGTATAACAAACCAATTTTTGATCATCATCTATAAAACCTTGAAATAACGGAGATACAATTATTTGATAATGAACATGTTCGTTGACTTCTTCAAAAATGTCATGAAAACGTTTGGCTTGTTGCTCACTGGCACAAAAGATATAGTTGGTATAGCCTTGGTCTTTGTATCCATTTAAATTCTCAATTAATAAATCGAACTTTTTATTAAATGAAGGTTGTGGTTTTGAGTGGAATTCAACAACCTCAACGGCATCTCTTTTTGCATCTTGCGTTAAAAGTGTAAAGCCAGAAAGTTGTTCTCTAAATTCAGCACCGCCCATAAATAACTCTTCAGGCTCGGCATGCTTAATGTCTTTTGATAGTTTTGTAAACGCTTCTTTTGCCTTTTCGAAAAAATCATCTAAACGGTCGTAAAGAAAATCTGTATTCTTGGCAAATAGTAATGTTTTGGGTGATACGTAGGTCAAAAAACTCTGTCTCTTCTCTATCAAAAACTTGTCGGCCATGTTCGGGACAATCGTTATTGATTTTACCTTTTCTTTCGAAAGTTGTGTTTCTACATCAAAAGTTCTAATACTATCAATTTCATCGCCAAAAAACTCAATTC
>JANQUX010000312.1 GCA_030730545.1 Maribacter sp.
GTGCCCTCTTGTTCTAATGATTAACGGTGCTTTTTGTTTACCAGCTGTTCTATATAATAAAGTAGCTAAATCATCTGTAAGAGTAGATAGCGCGTAAAAAATATAATCTAAATACTGAATTTCGGCAATAGGTCTTAGTCCTCTTAAGGCCATACCTATTCCTTGCCCAATAATTGTGGTTTCGCGAATACCGGTATCTGCAACACGTATTTTGCCGTATTTCTCTTGCATACCCTCAAGACCTTGGTTTACGTCACCAATGGCTCCTGTATCTTCTCCGAAAATTAAGGTATTAGGATATTTTTCAAATAGCTTGTCAAAATTATCTCTTAGAATAACTCTGCCATCTACCTGTTCTTCATCGTCATTGTATTCAGGAGAGATAGCGGTAACGTTTGTCGCTTTATTATCATTTTCGCTATATAAATGCGAGCTATATTTATGTTGGGATTCTTTTAGAAAGTTGGCAGTCCATTGAATTAGATCTTGCTTTTCTTGCGAATTTTCCCCTAGTAAATAGCGTAAAGATTTTCTTGCTGAAATTGCCAAATCTTTGCGAAGTGGCTCTTCCACTGCAATTAAATCATTTTTTAATTTATTAAGGAAATTCTTGTTGGCACTTTTAGTAGCTGCCTTTTCTATGATGTTGATCAATACAGACTTCTCAGTAAGATTGTCCTTCAAATACTCGTCCCAAGCTTGTTTTTTTGCTTCTCTTACGGTACGCTTTATTCTTTTTTCAATAGACTCAAGCTCTTCGGTAGTTGCAATGCCCGATTCTATAATCCATTCTTTAAAGCGTTTATTACAATCATGGTCACGTTCCCATTCTAGACGAGCATTATCTTTATAACGTTCATGTGATCCAGATGTAGAATGACCTTGTGGTTGTGTTAATTCGCTTACATGAATTAATACAGGTACATGTTCTTGTCTTGCAATATCTGCCGCATTTTCATAGGCATGCATTAAAGCAGTATAGTCCCAACCTTTTACTCTTAAGATTTCATATCCTTTTTCGTTTTCGGTTCGTTGAAAACCAGATAGAATTTCTGAGATATTTTCTTTTGTAGTATGGAATTTTGCAGGTACTGAAATGCCATATTCATCGTCCCAAACACTAATGACCATAGGTACTTGTAATACACCCGCAGCATTTATAGTTTCAAAAAACATGCCTTCACTAGTACTGGCGTTACCAATGGTTCCCCATGCAATTTCATTACCGTTTACGGAAAACTTGGCGCTATCTAGTCCTTGTTGGTTTCTATATACTTTAGATGCTTGTGCAAGACCTAAAAGTCTAGGCATTTGCCCTGCAGTACACGAAATATCTCCACTACTATTTTTTTGTTTTGTTAGATCTTTCCAACTGCCATCGGCGTTTAAACTATGCGTTAAAAAGTGACCACCCATTTGTCTACCGGCACTCATAGGTTCTTTTTCAATATCTGTGGTAGCGTAAAGGGCGTGAAAGAATTCTTTTGGCTGTAGTAGACCTAGAGCCATCATAAATGTTTGGTCTCTGTAATAGCCACTTCTAAAATCACCATTTTTAAATGACTTCGCCATGGCTAATTGTGGTAATTCTTTACCGTCACCGAAAATACCGAACTTGGCTTTACCGGTTAGTACTTCTTTTCTTCCCAATAAGCTACAGGTTCTACTTAGAAAAGCAATTTCGTAGTCATTGATAATTTGTTCTTTGAAATCTTCAAAAGAAATATCATTACTGGTTTTAGAAGAAACATCCATGTATTATATGTGTTTATACAAAATTACCGAATCAAGTACTTTTTAGCAACGCTGTACAGAGTTAATTTATTCCATATTTTTCAACAAATTTGGTATAATATTGTAAATATGTGAATTTTAACTAAAAATAGTAGGATCTGTATTCAGATTTAATAGTTTAAAACCATTTTCTTGTGAATAGTCCTGTTAAGGTTTTCGGACTGACAGTGATGATGAATCTTATTTTTTCACCATAGTTGGGTTGCGATACTTCCCAGCCATTATTTGAGTAAACCGGCAAGTACAATTCAAAATAATCTGTTACCAGATTTAAACGTACCCCAGAATCATAAACGAACTTGCCATCAAGCCCCTTATTCTTCACTAAACCTGCATCACCATATAATTCTATCCATTTCCATAGGTTGAAACTACCGTTTACCGTCGCCATCCAATCATTAGAGAATCTATATTGTTGATCAAGAAAAGATTTGAATCCGCCTTCGGCGATAATAATCTGTTGACTATATATACCAGAATCTTCTGATCTACCTAAATACCCATAATCAAAGAGGTAATCGGTAGGGCGGTCAAGGGCAAAACTAAAGAAATCTGTCTGTGTATTATTGCTTAAAAACTTACCTGCGAAAAATCGAAGATTCAATTGTCTATTGTTATCAAATAATTTTCGATATTCATATTCAAACGACAGCTTGCTAAAACTACCTGCTAATTGAAAATCTGCAAACCAGGAATTATAATCTAATATGCCATTATTTCTACTGGTATAACGCGCGTTAAATACACTGTAATCAGGATTTCCAGGGTCGTTAGCCAAAGATAAAAGGGCAGGATCAAAATCTCTAAAAATATTTACATACCTGAACGAAAGAAAATCTCTTTTATTCGATAATAAATCTGCGGGTCTAAAGCCAAAACTTAAAGATGGTGTTATAGACGAATATCTAGAGTTTTCATTAAAGTGAGAGGTGCCGGCACCTATATTATATTGAGCAACATACAACCCGCTTTTACTTAAGTATTTTCTATAACTGAATTTTCCAGAGCCTACAAAAGCTTTTTCTCTGAAGGAGTAAGAGGGAGAGAAATCATACACAAATGGTCTTTCTAGTAAGGTTTTGTTATATAAACGCATACCTGGGGTCCAACCATCATAAACATTAAAACTCAATACAGGAACATAAAAAACTTGATTGTAATATGGATTTTCAGCATCTTTAAAGAAGGTGAACTTTAATTTTTTATTACTTGATAAAAATCCTTTTAAAGATTTCCAGTTGTCTCGTTGGTTAAATTCCGGTATTTTTTTGTCATAATTTAGAACCAGCCTATCTTCTTGGTTATTAGGTATAGCAAAGGTTTCTTCAAATTCAATATCACTAAACCAATATTCAGAAACCACAGAATCTTTTTTGAGTCCGAATACCGAAATAGGTACATTGGTACCTTCTTTATTTTTTAGGGTAACGCGTAATGAATCGGTTTCTTTGATTACTTTTTTAATCTTAAAATCGATTTTACGATCGGTAGATACATAATCTTTAAAAAACCAATTGATATCTTGTTCGGTAGAGCGTTTTAATATCGATTCAAAATCATGAACCTTGACAGTATTTAATTTATAATATTCAAAAAAGGTCTTTATACTTTCATCTACATGTTCTTTACCAATATAATCTGCTAAGTAAGCTAAGCCTAAACCTGCTTTATACCTATTTGCGATTTTCTGGTTGAATTTTATAAGCGAATCGTTCGAGGTCTGTAGGGCTTGATCTAAATTTTTACGCGCCGTAAGGTTGTATAAAAAAGCATACTGGTCATTGAAGTCCATTTTTGCCAATTCAAAACTTCTAAAACCCCAAATATTTGATAGTTTACCCATCATTTTTTGATCAGGGTAATACTTATCTATATAGGCTATCATTAAATAGTTGGCGATTGCACTGTTCAACCATTGTTCTTTACGCGGATTCAAGAACATGGTTTCTCTTAAAATACTGTTGATTGCCGTTTTTAAGAATTTCATTTCGAATTGAAATTGTTCTTCGTACGGGCGTATAAAAGAGGGGAGTTGGTTTAGACCATAAAGTGGGTCTTTGTTATAATCTAACTCACTTACTAATATTTTCTCATGAGGATAATCTCCTAAGTTTTGGTGAATAAAATTGGCGACTTTATTGATTGATAATCCTTGACCAATAATACTATATCTTGGTGCTCTGATATCGGTTAAAAAGGTCATGTATGGTGTGCGGTGTGTAAAAAAGTCTTCTTGCGGACTAAGTATTATTTCGCCACCACGTTGCAGGTTTCCTTTTAATTGCGCGAACTGCCCATTTGGAAATTTTGACTCTGTGTCAATATCGAAATTAGAGGCTATATATAAGCTGTCGGGGTATTTAAAATTTATGACCGTATTGGTCTCGTTCATATAAAGATCCTCTAGATTTTTATTGGAATACAAGTGCCATTTACCGTCATATACAGCAGGGGTCAAGTACCAGTCTTTTAGGTAGTAATCGCCTTTGTTACCATAACCATAACCAGTATATTTATTCGGAGGTAGTTTTACCTTGTAGGTAATGAAAATTTTAGTAGAAGTATTGGGTAACAATATATTGTCAAGAGTTACCTTTAAAATGTCTTTACCTTCGGTACGGCTCCATTCAAGTCCGTTATAAGAATCGTCTACTACACTTATAATGGTAGTTTTACCTCGCTCATCGGCTTTGGCCAAATGCAGCGATTTTTTAAATTCTTGTGCAAACCTTTTCGCTA
>JANQUX010000313.1 GCA_030730545.1 Maribacter sp.
ATTAGAGGCTACTAAAAAAGCTAACGAAAACGAAAACAAAAAACTAATGCCGCAAAAAGATACTATTACATTCGATGATTTTTCTAAACTAGATATGCGTGTAGGTACTATTATCGAAGCTGAAAAAATGGCAAAGGCTAAGAAGCTTTTAGTTTTAAAAGTAGATACCGGGTTAGATGTTAGAACTATAGTGTCTGGTATTGCAGAAAGCTTTTCTCCTGAAGAAATAATTGGTAAAAAAGTTACTGTTTTAATTAACCTAGCGCCAAGAGCATTACGTGGTGTAGACAGTGAAGGTATGATTTTAATGACCGAAAATACCGATGGAAAATTGGTGTTTGTAAACCCAGATGAGGATAATGTTGGTAATGGGGAAGGGATTAACTAGAAATGATTATCATATAATATAAAAAGCCTTGGTGAATATTCACCAAGGCTTCTTATTTTAAATAGACCCATGTTATAGCCGTAATCATGGTATCAGCTTTTACAAGGGCATCCGTAAACCTTTAAAAAGGAAAAGAAAGAATATTAAAATCAACACAAATACCTTCTACAGCTTGATTTCAATACCTAATATTGGGTATTTTTAAAAGTTCTAAACGATTTTACATGCAATTACTGCCATATATACTTAAACATACACAACTACCAGAAAAGGGAATTCAAAATACTATTGAGCTTTTAAATCAAGATTGTACCATTCCTTTCATCTCTAGATATCGTAAAGAAAAGACTGGTAATTTAGATGAAGTACAAGTTGGTGCTATCGTTCAATTTAAAGAACAGTTCGAAGCACTAGAAAAGAGAAAAAAGGCAATTATAAAAGCTGTTGAAGACCAAGGGGAGTTAACTGCCGAACTGAAACAAAAGTTCGCAAATTCTGAAGATCTTACCCAGTTAGAAGATTTATACCTTCCATTCAAAAAAAGTAAAAAAACAAAAGCAGAAGTTGCGCGTAAAAACGGATTAGAGCCTTTAGCAAAAATCATTATGGCACAGCGCAATGATGATATCGAGTTTACGGCTTCTAAATACCTCAGTAAAGAGGTAGAAAATGAAGATGATGCTTTAGAAGGTGCCCGTCATATTATTTCGGAATGGATCAATGAACGTACAGATATAAGAAGTTCTATAAGATCTCAATTAGCACGATTTGCTATTATTAGCACCAAAGTAATAGGCACTAAAAAAGATGAAGAAAAGGCGCAGAAATTCCGTGATTATTTTGAGTGGAGCGAGCCGTTGAATACATGTCCGTCTCACCGATTACTTGCCATTTTACGTGCCGAAACAGAGAAATTCATCCGGGTTAAAATAGAGCTAGATGACGAACGTTTACTCGACCGAATCGAAAACAGAATCGTAAAGACTAATAATGCCTGCGGCAAACAAATTGAGCTTGCCATTGCAGATGCCTATAAAAGGTTGCTTTTTCCGTCCTTATCCAACGAACTATTAAAAGTAGCCAAAGAAAAAGCAGATGATGAAGCAATTGCCGTTTTCTCCAATAATCTTAGACAATTATTATTAGGGGCACCACTAGGCGAAAAACGTATTCTTGCCATTGATCCAGGTTTTAGAACTGGGTGTAAAGTGGTCTGCCTAGATGCGCAAGGCAATTTGGTACATAACGAAACTATTTATCCGCATGCGCCACAAAATGATATTGGTGGCGCTATAAAGAAATTAAGCTCGTTGGCGAATGCATATAAAATAGAAGCTATCGCTATTGGCAACGGTACGGCATCTAGAGAGACCGAACAGGTGGTAAAAAAGGTAATCTTCGATAATCCGGTTGAGGTATTTGTGGTTAGTGAAGCAGGTGCATCTATCTATTCTGCCTCTAAAATTGCCCGAGATGAATTCCCGAATTATGATGTAACCGTTCGTGGTGCTGTTTCTATAGGCAGACGCTTGGCTGATCCACTTGCCGAACTGGTAAAAATTGACCCTAAATCTATTGGTGTAGGGCAATACCAACATGATGTGGATCAGGGTAAATTAAAGACCTCGCTAGATACGGTTGTTGAAAGTTGTGTAAATTCTGTGGGCGTAAACATCAACACTGCTAGCGTGCCGTTATTGAGTTATGTTTCTGGTATTGGTCCGAAATTAGCCGAGAATATTGTTACGCAGCGAAAAGAGAAAGGTGCTTTTAAAAGCAGAAAAGATATTATGGATGTTCCGCGCTTAGGCGGTAAGGCATTTGAGCAAGGCGCTGCCTTTTTACGAATAAAAGATGCACAGAATCCGCTTGACGATTCTGCCGTACACCCAGAAAGTTATGGTATAGTCAAGCAAATGGCGAAAGATAAAGGAACAGAAATTTTATCGCTGATCGGCAATAAAACTCTACTTCAAGAAATTGATCTTCAAAAATATTGCACCAATGAGGTAGGGCTACCTACCTTAGAAGATATACGCTCAGAGCTAGAAAAACCAGGTTTAGACCGTAGAGAAAAAGCCAAGGTATTTACCTTTGATCAAACCATTAAATCGATTACAGATTTACATAACGGGCAATTGTTACCTGGCATTGTAAATAACATTACCAATTTCGGTTGTTTCGTAGATATCGGCATTAAAGAAAGTGGATTAATTCATGTTTCTAACCTATCTGACTCATTCGTAAAAGATGTAAACGAACATGTGCATTTACATCAGCAGATAATTGTTAAGGTTTTAGAGGTCGATGTTCAAAGAAAACGTATTCAACTGGCTTTACAAAAATAATAAACAGGGTTTGCACAATAGCTTTTTTATTGCTCAGAAGTCGATAAGAAGCAATATTTAGAAAAAATACCAAGAAGATATTTAAAGAAATTAAGTGGTGACAGCACGTAGCAACCTATCGTTGATGCTTATACCCATATCTTTATCTGGAAACTTCTCGGCAATAATTAAATCAAGTCCAAGTTGATCTAGCTCATGCAAAGTGGCGAATAGTTTTTTAGCAGCTTCTTCCAAATCACCTTGTTTAGAAAGTGTTCTAACGGTAGCATTTTCTATATTAAATTCCGTTTGAAACGTTAGTATTCCTAAGTTTAAATGTTGCTGTTCTTTTATCGTCTCTACAAGTACATCAGTTAATACAAGTGGTGTATTGGGAGAATAATGTTTCAACAACATACCAGGTGCTTGTGGGGCCGTTTCATTTGAGGTTATCAATTTCACTTTTCCAACAATAGACTCTATAGCTTCTATAGAAATTCCTCCTTTACGGTATACCACCGTTTGCTCGCCCTCAAAGCCCACAATGGTAGATTCTAGACCAATTTGGCAAGCACCACCGTCTAAAATTGCGGGTATACGATTACCAAAATAGTGAGCTACATGTGCTGCCGAAGTCGGGCTTACCCTTGTAAAAGGGTTTGCACTGGGTGCTGCTAAAGGGAAATTTAACCCCTCTAATAATTCAAGCGTTAGACCATGATTGGGCATTCTTATGGCAACTGTAGGTTTCCCAGCTGTAATAATATCTGGAACCGTATGGTTTTTTGGCAATACCAATGTCAAAGCACCAGGCCAAAATGCCTTTGCCAATTGAATGGCCTTGTTCGGAATAGTAATTGCGAGCTGTTGCAATTGAGCAATTGAATGAATATGTACGATCAAGGGATTAAAGAGTGGTCTTCCCTTCATTTCAAAAATGCGGTTTACTGCATAATTGTTAAAGGCATTGGCTGCCAACCCATAAACTGTTTCGGTAGGTATAGCAACTAACTGACCTTCTCGCAAAAGTTTTTTGCACTTTTCAACATCTGTTGTAATTGTACTATTCATAAAAACAAATGTACTTCAGGTTTTGGTATTTTTGATAAATTATTGAAGCTACCTATGCTAAAAATCGCTTGTCACCCCATTTATAAACATCCCCTACCAGAAGGCCATCGTTTTCCTATGGAAAAATATGAGCTATTACCACAGCAATTGATTTATGAAGGCACCTGCACCGAAGAAAATTTTTTTGAACCAGAAATACCAAATGATAAACATATTGTAGCAGTTCACGACCCCGAGTATTTTTATGATTTATTGAATATGATGATTTCGCCTAAAATGGTCCGCAAAATTGGTTTTCCCTTATCGGAAGATTTAGTAGAGCGCGAACGTATTATTGCAGACGGTACTATAAAAGGATGTGATTTTGCCTTAGAATTCGGAATTGCCATGAATATTGCCGGCGGAACCCATCATGCCTATAGCGATCACGGTGAGGCATTTTGCATGTTGAACGACCAAGCCATTGGCGCTAGATACTTATTGAATAAAGGACTTGCAAAAAAGATTCTCATTGTAGATCTAGATGTGCACCAAGGAAACGGAACTGCCGAAATATTTAAGAATGACGATGCAGTTTTTACATTTTCTATGCACGGTGAAAGTAATTATCCATTTAAAAAAGAACGGTCAGACTTAGATATTGCTTTACCAAAAGGAACTACCGATGAAACATATCTTTCTATACTGAAGAAAAATCTACCCAAACTAATTGATACTGTTAAGCCAGATTTCAT
>JANQUX010000314.1 GCA_030730545.1 Maribacter sp.
AATGTAGTAGCGCAATTGAAGCGATGCAGTTTTTAAATTCAGAACAGGTTGACCTTCTTTTTCTAGATATTCAGATGCCAGATTTAACAGGAATTGAATTTTCTAAAATGCTCCCGAAAAATTCTAAAGTGATCTTCACCACTGCATTTGATCAATACGCACTAGAGGGCTTTAAAGTAGAGGCTTTAGATTATCTACTTAAACCTTTCGATTATGCCGAATTCTTAACGGCATCAAATAAAGCTTTAGAATGGTTTTCTTTAGTTAGAGGTAACGCCACGGTTCAAAATAAAGAAATACCTCAAGAAAAGGAGTTTCTTTTCGTAAAGTCAGAATACAAGCAACTGAGAATTAAACTTGCCGATGTATTGTATTTTGAAGGATTGAAAGACTACATTAAAATTTGGTTGAAGGATAACCCTAAGGCTATTTTAACATTAATGAGTCTTAAGAGTTTGGAGGAGGAATTACCGGGAACACATTTTATGCGCGTACATCGATCATTCATTGTAGCTCTGAAATATGTTGAAGTGGTTGAGCGTAGTCAAATCATTATCAACAAACAACGTATTACTGTTTCAGAGCAATACAAACCTCGGTTTTTAGAATATATAAATGATAATTCATTAAACTCATAACGTTTAGATTGACACCATATAAAAGTTACTGCAATCTAATTAATCGAGGTAATTATATATTGAATCTCATTAATGCCGCATTTTAATAAGCTTTAAATTCATTACAAATTAAAAAGTAATGAGCAGAGGTTTTGTTAAAGAAGAAGATCAGGAAGAAATACCGATGGTACCACCAAGGGCAGATTTACCCAACGGAGCGGTTAATTATGTTACCAAAATAGGATATAACAATTTATTGGAAGAAAGAAATGCTTTATCACTTGAAAAAGAATCTTTACAACACGACAACGAGAAAGAAAGACGTATTGCAAGTAATTTAATTAATGCTAAATTACAATTGCTGAATGAGCGCATTGCTAGCGCAAAAATTGTAAATCTAAATGAACAACCTCAGAATGAAGTTCGTTTTGGTGCAACGGTACTAGTAGTAATTGATACTACTGAAACACCGCAACAATTTCAAATAGTAGGGGTTGATGAAGCAAACATAGCGAAAAGTAAAATTTCGTTTTTATTACCAATAGCTCGAGTTTTAATATCTAAACATGTTGGCGATACTGCAACATTACAATTAGGTAATGTTGAGCGTGAATTCAGAATTATGAATATATCGTACAATAATACATTATAATAAGCGACCCGCTTTACATGAGCATATTAATTATGTTTGAATTCTATCCAAGATCATAATTTTCTACCACATATTTCCAATAGAGCCCATTTTATATTTTTCACAGTTAATTGATCGTTTTTATTACTAATAATTTTATTGGAACAATTGAAACATCCTACACAATGAAAAATGATAAATCAGCAAAAATCAAGGATTTAGAGAAATTCCAAAAAGATATGAACGGCAAAGCTTTGACAACCAATCAAGGTTTAAAAGTCAATGACACTAATAATAGTTTAAAATCTGGCGAGCGCGGTTCTACGCTTCTTGAAGATTTTCTTCTTCGAGAAAAGATTACCAATTTTGACCATGAGAGAATACCTGAGCGAATTGTGCATGCACGTGGTAGCGCTGCCCACGGTTATTTTGAACTTTATGAAAGTATTGAAGAGTTCAGTAAAGCAGGTATTTTTACAGACACTGAACGTAAGACTCCTGTTTTCGTGCGTTTTTCAACAGTAGCAGGTTCTAAGGGTTCTCCAGATTTGGCAAGAGATGTTAGAGGTTTTGCCGTTAAATTCTATACCCAAGAAGGTACTTGGGATCTGGTGGGTAACAACATGCCTATTTTCTTTATTCAAGATGCCATGAAGTTTCCAGATTTAATTCACTCTGTGAAACCAGAGCCTAACAAAGAAATACCCCAAGCAGCTTCTGCACATGATACATTTTATGATTTCGTTTCATTGACTACTGAAACTTTACACAATCATATTTGGGCGATGAGCGACAGGGCAATTCCTAGAAGTCTTCGAATGATGGAAGGTTTTGGTATTCATACATTTAGATTAATAAATGATAAAGGTGAAGCACATTTTGTAAAATTTCATTGGAAACCTACTTTAGGAATTCATTCTGTGACGTGGGAAGAGGCTGTGAAAATCAATGGTGCTGATCCCGATTTTCACCGTAGAGATTTATGGGATGCCATTGAATCTGGTCAATTTCCAGAATGGGAGTTAGGTCTTCAGATTATACCTGAGGCTGATGAACACAAATATGAATTCGATTTATTAGACCCTACAAAACTGATTCCTGAAGAAATGGTGCCTGTAAAGATTATAGGTAAAATGACCTTGAATAGAAACCCAGAGAATTTCTTTGCAGAAACAGAACAAGTGGCATTCTTACCAGGTCATATTGTTCCGGGTATTGATTTTACTAACGATCCATTACTACAAGGTCGTTTGTTTTCTTATCGAGATACACAGTTATCACGTTTAGGTAGTCCGAATTTCCATCAAATTCCAATCAACCGCCCTATTGTAGAAACGCATAATAATCAACGTGATGCACATATGCAGATGGATATTCCGAAAGGGCAGACTGCATATTTTCCGAATAGTCTAAGCGGTGGTTGTCCGCATCTTTCAAAAATTGCAGAGGGCGCATTTCATTCTTATGAAGAACGAATAGATGCTAAAAAAATTCGAACTAGAAGCGAAAGTTTCAGTGACCATTTTTCGCAACCTGCATTGTTTTATAGAAGTTTAGCAGATTGGGAAAAAGAGCACGTGGCAGCTGCGTATACATTTGAATTAGGGAAATGTAACCATGATCATATTAAAGAACGCATGTTATGGTTAATTGCTCAAATTGATACGGATTTGGCTAAAACAGTTTCGGAAGGTTTGGGTATGAAAATTCCTAAAGAGATTGAACAACCAATCAATCAGGCTATTGGTGCCGATGCTGATGTTGAGAAACATCAACCTGGTAAAAAGAAAAATTATCTAGATAAATTAGAGGCATTGAGCATGGCAAATACAAAGTTTGAGCGTATTGCTACTAGGCAAATAGCTGTGCTTGCGGCTGATGGATTTAGCATGAAGAATTATACCGCTATAAAAGACAAACTGGAGAAAGAAGGCGCTGTAGTAAAAATTGTTGCACCACATGGCGGAAACATAACATGTGACCAAAATATGGATCATAAAGTAGATGCCGCAATCGCAACTACAGAAAGTGTACTTTTCGATGCAATTTATATTCCGGGAGGGGAAAAATCTGTAAACGCATTGCTGAAAAATGGCAAGTATTTAAAATTCATTAATGAAACTTTTAAATATTGTAAAGCTATTGCAGTCGATGATGAAGGTGAAAAGGTTTTAGATAAATCTTTTGCGTCTAATTACAAAGATGATAAAGCTATACACATCAATGATAGTGCAACTAATTTTGCCAAAAGTATTGCAGAACACCGCAATTGGGATAGAAGAGTATATTCGGATATGGTACCTGTTTAGTTGAAATTGGTATGGTTGTAGCGCATTATTGTTTGTAATCTTTAATGTATCTGTTGGAATTAATTTATATAAAACTTTCTACTAATTATTACGTAAATGAATAAAGGCCTACTTGCTTATTCTAGTTCGGAGTCTTAATAAACCAAAATAAAAATTTGAGGTAAGCCTCATATTAATTAATCTCGGTAATCGAGTAAATTTCAAAAATTATGAAACTAAGAAAAATTAAAAATTTATTATTTGTCGGAATAGCCATATTGGCTTTAAGTTCTTGTAAAGATCAAGCAAAAATAGACGCTGATAAAAAAGCCATGGAAGAAAAAGTGGCGATGGAAGAAGCGAACGTACAGGCTGAGGAAATGAAAATGAAAGAGGAAGCCAAACAAAAAGAGATGATGGCAACTAGTATTGCTGCAGTAGCAAGTAACAATCCAGAATTGTCTACATTGGTTTCTGCAGTTAAAGCTGCCGATTTAGATAAGATGCTCTCTGAGCCTGGTAGTTACACCGTATTCGCTCCATCGAACAATGCTTTCGAGAAGCTACCTAAAAAAATGTCTATTGCAGAATTGGGAAAACCAGAAAATAAAGAGCTACTGACTCAAATATTACAATACCATGTTGTTTCTGGTGTAATAACAAGCGATAAATTGGTAGCTGCTATTAAAGGGGCAAATGGAAAATATACCTTTACAACCGTTGGTGGAAAAGATATTACCGCTAGTCTTACAGGAGATAAAATTATTTTAAAGGATGAAAAAGGTAATAAAACAGAAGTTGTTTTAGGTAATGTAAAAGCTTCTAACGGAGTGGTACATGTTATTAATAATGTGCTTTTAATGAAGTAAATTCCATACTGCTATGAATAAAAAAGAGGACCCAGCGGGTCCTCTTTTTTATACTATTTAACCATCAGTGCTTATTCTTCGCTAGATAATACGTCACTCATTTCTAAT
>JANQUX010000315.1 GCA_030730545.1 Maribacter sp.
GTTCTAATCCGCTAAGCTTTAGAAAGCGTTGCTCGTTGTTCGTTATTCGTTGTTCGTTTTCTGTACTCATAATTTCTTGTGATAATTTATGAATCCGTTCAACAACTTTTTCACTCTTTCTATTTCTTTCAAAACGTTATCTATATCTGAAATATAATTTAAATCTCCTGCTAAAATTAACTGAGTCTCCAACTCAAATAAGGAGCCTCTTGCTATATGTAAAAAATGGATTGTTTCTTTATTGGATTGCCTTCCACAACCTTCAGCAATATTTGATGGCACAGAAATAACACATCGTCTAATCTGTGAGGTTAATGAAAATTGTTCATCCCGAGGAAAGGACTTAGTCAAAACATAAACTGTTTTCACTAGCATTCTAGCCTGCACCCAAATATCTAATTCTTTATAATCCATTTACTATTTAAAAAACTACGATAAACCATTAACGAGAAACGAAAAACGATTTATTTACCATCAACCGACAACCAACAACTAAAATTGACGCGGAGCGAAATTTTCTACAATCTTCGCTATCGCCGTAATATGCTCGGGAGTTGTTCCACAGCAACCACCTACTATATTTACTAATCCTTTTTCTGCGTATTCTTTTATCTGCTCTGCCATTTGCTCGGGAGTCTCGTCGTATTCTCCGAAGGCATTTGGTAATCCTGCGTTTGGGTGTGCAGAAACTGCATGCTCACTCTTGGTAGATAAAACCTCTAAATGTGGTACTAATTGACTTGCGCCTAATGCACAATTAAACCCGACGGATAAAATCGGAATATGAGAAATAGATATTAAAAATGCTTCTGCTGTTTGTCCAGATAATGTTCTACCTGATGCATCGGTTATTGTACCACTCACCATAATTGGAACATCGATATTTCGCTCTTCTTTTACTTCTTCAATAGCAAACAAAGCTGCTTTTGCATTCAGCGTATCGAAAATAGTTTCTACCAACAGTAAATCTGAACCACCATCTAATAAGGCTTCAACTTGTTGCTTATACGCAATACGTAACTCATCAAAAGAAACTGCTCGATACCCTGGATCATTTACATCGGGGGACATACTTGCTGTTTTGTTTGTTGGACCGATACTACCCGCTACAAAACGTGGCTTATTCGGTTCTTTCTTCGTGAATTCGTCGGCTACTTTTTTTGCTATGCGTGCAGATTCATAATTTAACTCGTACACCAAGTCTTCCATATAATAATCTGCCATGGCAATTGTAGTACCAGAGAAGGTGTTGGTCTCTACGATATCGGCACCAGCTGCAAAATATTTACGGTGTATCTCTTCAATGGCTTCTGGCTGGGTTAGGGACAATAAATCATTATTACCCTGTAACGGATGTTCCCAGTCTTTAAAACGCTCTCCACGAAAATCTTCTTCTGTAAATTTATAGCGCTGTAGCATCGTACCCATGGCACCATCTAATATCAAGATTCGCTCTTTTAAAATTTCTTTTATATCCTTCATTCTACGTTGTAAAAAATTCAACGTTCAATAAAAAAATTAATTCGGAATCAAGTATGGAGAATTAGGCATAGCGCCTTTTCATAAGTTATCTGTCTTTATTTTGCTATTGTATAATAACAACTCCTGCACAAGTAAGCAGGTTAAAGATAGAATGTAGCACCTTCTTATCCGTATGGAAAAGGGTTGCCAAGGTTTCAATGGGTCTAGTCCCTCCACCTTTCTTGATAACGTTTCAATCTATTTATGAACGATTTGCAAAGTAACGGCACAGTATGCTCTAATCCAAAACTTCAATCGTTTATTTAGTTCACGAAATTCTGGGAAATTGTCATAAAAAAACCTCTAAATCAGTAAAGAATTAGAGGTTTCTACCATATTACTTGATTAATTTAGGCAATACTCTGCACTACTTCTTTCTTAGCTTCTTTCTTAGTTCCATCAAATCCTTCGACTCCGCCAACGGTAGTATACTTCATTACATATCGCTTACCCGGATTGATTTGTTGGTATGCAAACTGACACATTACTGCTGCTTCATGGAAACCTGATAATATCAATTTCAATTTACCTTCGTATGTATTTACATCACCAATAGCATATACTCCCGGTATGTTTGTTTGGTAATCTTTTGCATTGTTTACCTTAATCGCATTTTTTTCGATATCTAAGCCCCAATCGCCAATCGGACCTAATTTAGGCGACAAACCGAATAAGGGAATAAAATTATCAACTTCTAAATACGTGTTTTCTTTCTCTTTATCTGTATGCTCAATTACAACAGCCTCTAGATGATCTTTACCATGAAGCTCCTTAACCTCAGCTTTCGTTATCAATTTAATTTTACCCAACTTGGCTAACTCAGCAGCTTTTTCTACAGAATCTAAAGCTCCTCTAAACTCATCTCTTCTATGTACCAAAGTCACCTCTGAAGCTACATCGGTTAAAAATATAGCCCAGTCTAAAGCAGAATCTCCACCACCGGAAATCACAACTTTTCTATCGCGATATACTTCTGGATCCTTAATCATATAGGCAACACCGATATCCTCAAAATTTATAATATTAGCGATAGGTGGTTTTCTTGGCTCAAAAGAACCTAGACCACCTGCGATAACTACTACTGGCGCATTATGCTGTGTTCCTTTATTCGTAGTAACTACGAATGACCCATCTTCTAACTTATCTAAAGTCTCTGCTCTTTCACCCAAAGTGAATCCAGGTTCGAAAGGCTTGATTTGCTCCATTAGATTATCTACTAAAGTACCCGCCAAAATTTCTGGAAATGCCGGAATATCGTAAATAGGTTTCTTAGGATATATCTCTGAACACTGCCCGCCTGGCTGTGGCAATGCATCTATTAAATGCGTTTTTAACTTTAATAATCCAGCTTCAAACACCGTAAATAATCCGGTTGGTCCCGCTCCTATGATGAGCATATCTGTTTTAATCATAATTTTCTTTTTAGTAAAAAGTAACTAGAACTATAAATTACTTTTTAACTTCTTTTAATTTCACTTCAACTATGTACTTTATACTCTTTACTTAATAATCGTTTACCCTATGCAGTTTCTACCGAGCTCAAACTAACATTCTCTTGCGAATACTGATTTTTCGCTACTATTAATGCTTCGCGATGTTTTACCACCTCACCAATAATAATGATTGCAGGGTTTGAAAGGTTTTCTTTTTCAACTACTTCTACTATAGTTTCTATAGTTGCAATACCTACTTTTTCATTCTTTCGGGTGCCGTTCTGAATTATGGCTATTGGCATTTCTGCTTTGCCTTCACCTTTAAACAGTTCTACTATTTGTGGGAGTTTTGACATTCCCATTAATATCACCACTGTTGCGCTACTTTTTGCAGCTAAAGCAACATCTGTTGATAGTTTATGTTCTTTCGTTGTGCCTGTAATTACCCAAAAACTTTCAGAAGCTCCTCTTTTGGTTACTGGTATATTTTGATATGCCGGCACACTTAAACTTGATGAAATACCTGGTACCATGGCTACGTCTAAACCTTGCGATGCTGCATATTCCATTTCCTCAGAACCACGACCAAATACAAAAGGATCTCCACCTTTTAATCGCACCACATGTCCCTCAGATTTTGCCCTGCTCACAATTAGTTCATTTATTTGCTCTTGCTGATAGGCATAACATCCCTTTCGCTTACCAACAAAAATCAACTCTGCTTTTTTAGCGTAGTCCAATAACTCTTCGTTTACCAAAGCATCGTACAAAACCACATCGGCATTTTCTAGCGCCTTAATCGCTTTTAAAGTGATCAATTCTATATCACCAGGACCTGCACCTACTACGGTTAGTAGCCCACGGTTTCGGCTACACTCAACCTCCGTTGGGTAACGCTCAGTCTTAGTAATATTGCTTTCTAAACTCATAATGTTTATGCTTCTGCTAATTCTTGTTCTCTGAATTTCGCAACAGTTTCCAAGAATACTTTGGCGTCCTTTATATATGAGGCTGCAAATTCTTTTGTTGGTTCATTCTGATTCAATTGAAGTACCAATTTTTCGAATCCGCCTACTACAGCAATTCTTCCATCGGCTACAAATTTCTCATCAAAATCTTTAATGATACTTACATGTGTATTCACTTTTGTATTCTCTGACGTTAACATCGCCTTCGCTGAATTTACCATTGAAGAATATGCGTGATAGATGCTTGCCGACCATTTTTCTGAGTCGAACATATCTTGTGCATTCTGTATTTTCTCTTCACTTTCAAAGAGAAGCGTCGCAATTAAATCAATAACTACACCTGCACATTCACCTACTCCAATCGCTTTTTCATAGCGTTCTGTATTTCCCCAGTCGATAAAATCTTCTGCCGTTAAATCATCTACAGATGATAGTGGCGTTAGAAAATCGTAGAAATACATTTGTCCTTTTTCCGCGTAGTAATCTGGGAATGATAAATCACCTCCATTAGCATCGTAATCATTTAAGATTAAACGTAATGCTTCGGGACCTCTTTTACTTGGCACCTTTACTACTTTATCAG
>JANQUX010000316.1 GCA_030730545.1 Maribacter sp.
CCAGCAACTATATCCCTATTTTAAATTTATATTATTTTAAAAACATTTCTACTCCACCTCCTTCATCAACACCTCAATAGATTTCTCCAATTGCTCATCGATGCCTTTGGCAATCACTTCTGGCTGATTCTTAATAATAATTTCTGGGTTGGTTTCATTGTTTTCCATCCATTCGCCTGCTTTGTTTTTGGCACTTTTCGATTTTACAATTTTACTGAATCCATTAAAACAACTATTGCGTTCGAGTTTAATTATCTGAATAACATTGCTAGAAATTACATATAATTTTAACTTCTTATTGTTTTAACTCTTCTTCAATTTTGTTTCTAAGTAATTCAATTTTACTATTGACACCATCATAGTAATTTATCATAGACTCCCGATTAATTTGAATTTGCCACAGGTAGGTTGAAAATAACTGTTTTTCTTCATCGGTCAGCTTTAATGGTAAGTTTAAATTTTCAATATCTCCATTTACGGAAAATTGAAAATTCTTAGATACTATTTTATTTATCTCTTCAGAATATTTGTCTTCAAACTGCATTTCAGGAGAATCCTCTTCTAATCGTTTTAATACATAGTAATCATATTCATAAAGTGATATTATCTGAAATCTTAAAGAATCGTTTTTTATCAATTCCAACCCCTTAGATTTTAATGTTTCATAGCCTGCTTTATTCTGGACTGGAAAAAAAGTTCTTGTTAGAGTAACATAGTAGACTGACAAGGTATCTAAGTTCTTTTCCTGTTCATTAATTATTCTACGCCAATAATTACATGCTTTTATACCTGTTTCATGCCCGCCTACATTGTTTTTAATATCCGCTATATCCTTTAATAAACCGCTCGACATTTCTCTCAATATTTTTGTTTCGGCTTTTTGGTCTCGACGATTATCATTCCAATTATTAAGTGCAAATGCAGAAACAACTGCAATGAATATTGATATAAATTCAAATGTATATTTCTTCCAATTTTTAATATTAAACTTCATTATTCTAATACGTAAATAAATTTAGTCAAAATTTGTGCTAACAATAGAATATAGTCACCAGCAACTATATCCCTATTTCATATTTATAATTTTTTAAAAAACATTTCTACTCCACCTCCTTCATCAACACCTCAATAGACTTCTCTAATTGCTGATCAATACCTTTTGCAATTACTTCCGGTTGATTTTTAATAATAATTTCTGGGTCGGTTTCATTGTTTTCCATCCACTCGCCTGCTTTGTTTTTAGCACTTACAGGTACAACACCCCAAACGCCGCCATTTGGTAAACGCTCCCAACCTGCCCAACTACACGTACCTGGTACCGGCATACCTACGGTTTTACCGATCTTTAAATCTACATAGCCACTTGCAAAGCAAGAACCATCGCTGTACATAGATTCGTTGAACATTGCCAAGGTTGGCTTCGTCCATCGAGAAGTTGGTTCGCCACCTACTACCCTAGCTTCTGTTTCATACGATAAAAATGGTATACCGGTAAAGAACATTGCCAAATCGGCTACCAGGTCTCCACCGCCATTAAAACGGGTATCTACGATAACTCCTTTTTTATCATTGAATTTACCCAACATTTCTTCGTAAATGGTTCGGTATGGTCCGTCGCTCATGCCTGGTATGTGCACATAACCCAAGGTACCGTTACTCTTTGCCAATACTTCTTTTTCGTTATTTTTTACCCAACGGTCATATAGCAATCCGTCTTCGACACGCAAAGAAATAGGTTTAACGGTGAGCTGTTTTCTCTTGCCGTTTTCATCGACAATATCTAGCAAAGTAAAATTACCCGCAATACGGTTTAAGTAGAAAGCGGCATCGGTAGATTCGGCTATAGTAACTCCGTTAATTTTCTCGATTATTGTACCTGGTTGAATATCGAATCCTGCTTTGTCTAACGGTCCGCCTTTAATAACCTCCGTAATTTTTAAGCCGGCACTTTTGTGCTCGTAATCTATAAAAATACCTAACGAAGCGGTTTGGTCTCCATTTTCGATATTGTCTGAATAGCGCCCACCAGCGTGACTCACATTCAATTCGCCTAACATTTCTGAAACCATTTCAGAGAATTCGAAGCCATTACCGATATGCGGTAAATACTTTTCGTATTCGGTACGCATAGCTTTCCAATCTATACCATGAAAACTAGAGGTATAAAAAATACCGTTGGTACGCAACCAAATATGATCGAACATATGCTTGCGCTCTGCATCGGCATCTAAAACCATTTCTGCCTTTAATTTTACTGGCTCTGTCTTACTAGTCGCTACATCAACTTTAGATATGCTACCGTCTGATAATAAGAACAGATGCTCTTTCTTGGCATCCCATTGTAAACTTCCCGATTTCGCATCTAAGGCTATTAGCATTTTGGTACTCTTTGTACGTATTTCGGTTTCCCAAAGGTTCAATCCTTTTTCAAATCTGGTTAGGTAATACAGTTTTTCTCCGTCTTTAGAAAGTACGGCATCCGACAGTTTAGAAGAGTGTATGGTTAAACGTGCTTTTCTACGCTCTACATCCTCCAAATCGAATTTTAAAGTTTTTACTGCTGCTTCTTCCTTTTTATCGTCTTTCTTCTTTTTATCTTCAGATTTGGCTTCGTCCTTTTTTTCTTTGGCCGCCTCTTCGATCATTTTCAACAAATCGTATTCCTCTTTTGTATTATTGAACTTATCCCACGATTCTTGGTTCAAGAACATGGTATATACATCTGTTTCAAAAGAACCACTGGTCGCGTAACTTTTTAGTCCGTCGCGATTCGAGAAATAGATGATCTGGCTACCATCATTCACCCATTTAGGCGAAAAATCGTAATACCCGCTTTGGGTCAAGTTTTTACGCTGTTTTCCGTCTTTAGAAACCAAAAGTAATTCCGAATTATTCAACGAAACACTCCAGTCAACCAATAACCACTTACTATCGGGACTCCACTGATAATACTGATCACCGTCTCGCATATGTATCACATTATCTGGCGTCAATAAGGTGGTAATCTCTTTCGTCTTCAAGTTTTTCACCTTTATAGTTCTTCTACCTTCTACATAGGCGACGTACGTACTATCTGGTGAGAATTCTGGCAGATAAATATCTTCTTTCGAGGTCACTAAAGTATCTTCTTTGAATACTGTTGCCGCAAAGAAATAAGGCTCTTCTTTTCGCACTTTAGACGATTTAAAAATGCTCCATTTACCATTGCGCTCGCTTGAGTACGCAACCGATTTACCATCGGGCATAAACTTTACAAAGCGTTCTTGTTCTGGGGTATTGGTGATACGTTTTGTCAACGAACCATCTACCGATGTTACAAATACTTCGCCCCTACTTATAAATGCGATTTCTTTACCGTTAGGTGCAACATCCATTTCTTGAACGCCACCGTTAACGGACACATATTCTATAGGGTTACTGTCTTCTTGTGTTCTTACAATGATTTCAACTTTCTTCGCTGTTTCCCCTTCTGATAGGGTATAAATTTCACCATCGTAACCAAATGCCAGTTTGTTATTACCTATACTTAATGAACGTACCGGATGCGTTTTAAAATCGGTCAGTTTCTTAGGTTGAGCACCACTTTCTTCAGCCATTGAAAAGACATTAAACGTACCTTCTTGCTCACTTAGATAATAGACAACAGTACCATTGTTTGAAAACACAGGATTACGATCTTCTCCCTTAAAACTAGTTAATTTTGTATGCTTACCTGTGGATGGCTCATACGACCAAATATCTCTTGTTACGGAAGATGTGTGATGCTTTCTAAACTCGTCTTCGTATCCCTTCTTATCATGATACACCATTTTTGTACCGTCTGTATTTACTTGTACGTCTTCTGCTGGCACCGTCAAAACTTGACCTACACGCCCACCATTTACAGGTACACTATATAGTTCTGGTTGGTCATCTGTTGGGTATTGGCGATGCTGGGCAATATCTAATCGATTTGCACCAAATAGTACATCTGAATCATCGGCAGAAAAACTAAATGGTTTTTCGTCATTACTATGATAGGTTAATCGCTTTGCCTCACCTCCTTGAGCGTCCATCACATAAACATCAAAATTGCCATATCTGTTCGATGCAAAAGCTATCTTTTTTCCGTTTTTACTCCAAACCGGTGCATAATCATGTGCAGAATGATAGGTTAACTGTTTTGCCACACCACCATCTGCAGAAACAGAAAATAGGTTGCCTTTGTAAGTAAATGCTATAGTAGTGCCATCTGGAGAAATAGAAGGGTAACGTGCCCATTGCGGATTGGTTTGTGCCGTGCAGACATAAGTTAAGCATACCGCAATTGCAGTTAAAAAAGAGTATTTCATATGTTTACTTTGTTGGTAGTTAGTCCGTTCGAAAGATAGGAAATTGGTTTGTTTACTACAATCAATCTATGATCAATGGTATTGAAATCTATATACATTGCAAAAACTCACCAAATCTGTATAAATTTACT